>CAZFDP010000152.1:0-4983 GCA_964518185.1 uncultured Phocaeicola sp.
ATTTGTCTGATTTGTCCATGCCCGGCAAAGTGTGGAAAATCTCTCCTCCTTCGTTGTTCAGCAACAAAATGCGCAGGTTATGGTGGAAGTGGGGCATCCACAAGGCATTCATGTCAAAGAAGAAACTTAAGTCGCCTATGATGACAAAGTTAAGTTTGGTGGATGCTGAAGCATAGCCTATGGCACTTGAAAGCGAACCTTCGATGCCATTTACTCCCCGGTTACAACATACTTCCACTTCGGGCGAAAGGGGGAATAGTTGGGCATAACGCACCGTAGAGCTGTTGGCCAGATGCAGGGCACAAGGTGCGGGAAGTGCTTGAATCAAGTCACCCGTCACGCTGATTTGTGAGTAAGGAAGGGCAGGCGAAGGGATAGTCTTGCACCAATTTTCCCACATTAATGGATAATTGGTGGGATTTCCTTCGAGCAGGAAGGCTATTTTTTCAAGAAATTCGAAGGGATCCATTTCGATAATCGTGGTGAGGCATCCAAAGAGATCGGCCACTTTTCCATCGGGTGAAATGTGCCAATGTTCGCGTGGTGGATGGTTACGCAAGTATTTCTTCATCTGTTTGGACACGATGTGCCCGCCATAAGTGATAAGAAGGTCGGGTGCCATTTGTGCCTGCCTTACCTCGTCCATGGCCGAAACCGCTACATCGAAGTTGCGGATGGGAAGCCCGGGGATGGTTTGGTTGGCCAAATGTTCGTTTAGCCAGGCAAATTGCTTGTATAGGGGCTTGACAAACTTCTTGTCGAACTCATAAATCAGATTCATTTGTCCCACTAAAATCATCCGTTTGTTGGCTGCATTCAGTTTGTCAATCAACTCTTTGTAGTCACGGTCGTAAACATTTAACCCTTGATAACGGCTGATGGTACGTACTTGAGGCAATTCCTTAGCTGTAAATCGGTAGATGGGTTCCGATATGGGGACATTGATGTGTACGGGTCCCTTGCCATGATGATTGGTCTCGAGAATGGCCTCGTTTATCAGTCGGTTGCAATGCCATTCGTCTTCCTCGGTATGTATTTCGGGTAGGTTGACCGACATTTTCACCAATCCTCCGAATACATTGGGCTGTGGAAGCGTTTGTCCGTCCATTTGTCCAATCCACGCTTGTGGCCTGTCTGCCGATATAACAATGAGTGGAATCTGCTGATAATAGGCTTCGGCTACCGCCGGATGGAGGTTGAGTAATGCCGAGCCCGAGGTGCAACATACGGCTACAGGGCCTCCTCCTTGTAAGGAAAGGCCGATGGCGAAGAAGCCAGCACTCCGTTCGTCGGTTACGGGATAGCAAGTAAAATCTTCTATCTGTACCAAGGTGTGTACGATGGCAGCATTTCGGCTACCCGGGCAAAGCACCATTTTCTTCACTCCATGCGCTTTCAATAGTGCCGCTAATTGTAGAATACTTTTCTTGTCTGAATACATATTATATAATATTCTTCATGGTTTTCATCTTTTCGTTTGTTTCCTCCCATTCGAGCTCCACTTCCGAAGAGGGAAGGATGCCTCCGCCTGCATAGAGAACAGCCTTTTTTTCAATGATTTCCATGCAACGGAGGTTGACGTAAATATCTGTTTGTCCTTCGGGATTCAGCCATCCGATAAAGCCCGAATAATACTTCCGCAAATGCTTTTCGTTGGTTGATATGAAGTGGTAAGCCTCTTTCTTGGGCAATCCGCATACGGCCGGTGTGGGATGGAGCTCTTTCAGCAGGTCTCCCAATGTGCTTGTTCCTTTCAGTTGAAAAAGGAAATCGGTTTTCAAATGCACTAACTGACCGGCTCTTGCGGTGTATGGACCTTTCTCTTCCAGCTTTCCACCATGTTTCTTTACGATGTTTCGCACATAATCGGCAACCAATGCCTGTTCTTCTTTATTCTTGGTTGTCCACCCGTCTGGCATAGTTTCGCCTTGCATCGGCATGGTTCCTGCCAGAGCTACGGTGTGCCAATGTTTGTTTTCTCCACTCAACAAGATTTCGGGAGTGCTTCCTATCCAGGTGCCTGTGGCGGGTGTATGACAAAGGTAAATCATCATGCGAGGATAGTTGTTGCAGGCTTCGACAAAGGCTTTTAAGGGCGAGAAATCGTCGGATAAAGGTTGGATGGCCGTACGCGACAAGACTAATTTTTGAAACTCTCCCTCCTGTAAGGGTGTTATGAAGCGTTTGAATACTTCTTTATATTCTTTCCATGCCTCCGTTGGCGAGTATGTTTCCGTAAAGCATCGTTTTCTTTCCCGTAAAACGTCGTTTTCCGATAAAGAAAGCGTCGTTTTCCCAATGGCATCCCATCCATATACCGTTTCGTCCGGACGTATCAAGACCAAGGGATGTGCCTCCGAATGTTGGAAAGGAGCGATAATAAAACCTTTCTTACCATTCAGAAGACTGATATCATCCAATTTCTCCACATCGCCGGAGGTTTGGAACACCCCAATGCACTCGTCTGTCCATGGCAATCGGTATAGGGCAAAGCCATAGGAGCTATGCGTCAAGGCATCGATGCGCTGGTGGATGTCTCTATAGGGCAAATTCATTTTCTTCTCTTTTTAATATAATTCACAACACGGACGGTCGACACCAATCGTCCGCTTTGGGCTTTTATATCGACTTCCCATACATGGGTGCCGGCTCCTTTGTGGATGAGTTTGCCGGTGGCAATGACCTTTTCGCCTACCTTGGCTACGGAAATGTGGTTACCGCTCACCTGTATGCCGAAGGCCAATTCATCGTCCTGGCAATATCTAAGCGAGGCGTGACCCACCAAAGATTCTGCCAAAGCAAGCGATGCTCCTCCATTCAGCACCCCGTAAGGTTGGCAAGTGCGATGGTCTACGGGCATTTCGGCACGTACATTGCCTTGCTCGTCGTCGGGCAAGAATTCGATGCCCAAATGGTCGACCATACAATTTCCCAAGTATGGAAGTTTATCTGATACGTCTTTCATCTCTTTTTTCTGTAAATCCGACCACAAAATTAGTCTTTTTTCTTCTGTCATGAACTTTATTTTGCGTAAATTTGTACTCGTTTTTAAAATACCTTTTAGATTTATGTGGATAACCCTTGCTATACTCTTACTCTCGGCTATTGGATTCATGCATGGTAAACTCCGTTCGGATATTGTTGCCTTGTGTGCCCTCATAGCCTTGCTTGTCTTTCAGATACTGACACCGGCCGAAGCTCTATCGGGCTTTTCTAACTCTGTTGTTATTATGATGGTGGGGCTTTTTGTGGTAGGTGGAGCCATTTTTCAGACAGGTTTGGCTAAAATGATAAGTTCGCGTATCTTGAAATTGGCGGGCGAAAGCGAAACCCGTCTCTTCCTGTTGGTGATGTTGGTAACCGCCGGTATTGGAGGCTTTGTGAGCAATACAGGTACGGTAGCCTTGATGCTTCCCATTGTGGTGAGCTTAGCTACAAGTGCCAAGATGAATGCCGGCCGGTTGCTTATGCCCTTGGCTTTTGCCAGTAGTATGGGGCTTTTTACACTTATTGCCACACCGCCTAACTTGGTGATTCACGAGCAATTGGTGTCGGGCGGATACGAAGGGCTTTCGTTCTTTTCTTTCTTCCCTGTAGGGCTTATTTGCGTGGTGGTGGGTACTATTGTGCTAATGCCTTTGAGCAAATGGTTCCTCTCCAAGAAAGGAAATGATAAAGATAAGGGAAAGCATGCCAATAAGTCATTGAAAGAATTGGTGGCCGAATATGGTATCTCTACCAATCTTTTCCGTTTAAAGGTAGTTCCTACTTCCTTATTGAAAGGTAACACCATCATCGAACTCGATATCCGTCGCAAATACGGGTTGAACATTCTTGAAGTGCGTCGTAGCGATTCTTCGCACCATCGTTTCTTGAAGACCGCTACCCAGCAGTTAACCGATCCCACCACTAAATTGCAGGTGGATGATATTCTTTACATTACCGGTGATGCCGAAAGGATAAATCAGTTTGCCATCGATTACCAATTGGAAATGTTGGGTGGAAAGGTTACCGAAGAAACCAATAAGAGCGGTAAAACGCTTGATTTTTACGATATTGGTATTGCTGAAATAGTATTGATGCCTTCGTCAAAGCTGATTCATCAGAGTGTGAAGGAAACGGGTTTCCGCGATAAGTACAATGTGAACATTTTGGGAATTCGTCGTAAGAATGAGTACATCTTGAAAGACCTCGGAAACGAAAAAGTACATAGTGGGGATGTACTCTTGGTGCAAGGCACTTGGACAAACATTGCACGCCTCAGTCAGGAAGATACTGAATGGGTGGTATTAGGTCAGCCACTTGCCGAAGCAGCCAAGGTTACCCTTGACTATAAGGCACCGGTAGCGGCTATTATCATGATTCTCATGGTATGTATGATGGTGTTCGACTTTATTCCTGTTGCTCCTGTTACTGCTGTCATGATAGCCGGTATCTTGATGGTGCTTACGGGATGTTTCCGCAATGTGGAAGCTGCCTATAAGACTATCAATTGGGAAAGTATTGTCCTCATTGCTGCTATGATGCCCATGTCGCAAGCACTTGAAAAGACAGGTGCATCCGAATACATCTCTAATTCATTGGTAAGTGGACTGGGGGTATATGGTCCTTTTGCATTGATGGCCGGCATTTACTTCACAACTTCGTTGATGACCATGTTTATCAGCAATACGGCAACCGCAGTGCTTTTGGCACCCATTGCTATGAATAGTGCCATACAGATAGGTGTTGACCCTACACCTTTCCTTTTTGCCGTAGCTGTAGGTGCCAGCATGTGCTTTGCATCACCGTTCTCTACACCTCCCAATGCATTGGTGATGCCGGCCGGTCAATATACTTTTATGGATTACGTTAAGGTGGGATTGCCGTTGCAAATCATTATGGGTATAGTCATGATATTTGTTTTGCCGTTGCTTTTCCCGTTTTAAGTGAAATGAAAAAAAATAACCTGCATCAGTCGTGTCATTTTTCGGACGAAGTCCT
>CAZFDP010000153.1:0-4937 GCA_964518185.1 uncultured Phocaeicola sp.
TGGTATACGGCAAATACTCTTTCAAGAACTTTTCCGAGAAATTGAACATATGAGCGGTAGCCAATACCGGTTTGCCATGCTCATCATATTCCACCTCGTTACCCAACAGATAACGGTAACCCCCCAATATTTCTTCAGCCTCCGGATTCCATACAACCAATTGTTTGTAAGGATTGGGCATCGTATCATACTCGTCAATGTCCATAGACTTTCCAGTCCCTCCCCCTGCTGCACGGAAAGCGATTTCACGCAATCGGCCGATTTCCTTCATCACATTCGGAGCATTATGAGCAGTAACGACATAGATTTCGTTATGACTTTTATTCGTAAATCTCAAACGTCTCTCCTCTGTCAACTCCGATTTCAGAATATCCTTGCTTATCGGTGCAATAATATCTTCCATATCTGTTATTCTTTTGTCACTACAATTTATAAACCACATCCTTCACATATTGCGCCCACTCGGTAGCCGTTTTAGACTTATCAAAAGTTTGCCAAGGAATAGGTTTTCCTATCGTTAATGTAAATGTCTTATGCCGGTTCTTGAACATTTCGTCTGCCAAATAAAGCATAGCAATATTTATTTTGATACCCAAGAACTTACAAATGTTCGCCAAATTATAGAAAAAATCCGAATTCCTTCCTTCAAAATGAAGGGGAACTACATCACGCTGAGTTTCCACACTCTTGGCAATAAATGTCTTTTTCCATTCCAAATCCTTTATCATTCCATTCTGACGGCGTGAACAAAGTCCGGCCGGAAACATTATCATGTGGTTATCATCCTTAAATCCAGCTTCGACCATCCGAGGGAAATCACGCGATTGGGAACCCGTTTTATTGACAGGTATACATAAAGGAGCAAGCCCATGCAAATTCATCAAAAGGTCGTTGACCAGATATCTTACATTGCCATCATACTTTTTGCCCAAAACATATCCTATCGCAATGCCGTCCTGACCGCCCAACGGATGATTGCTCACGAACGTACACCGCCCATTTTCCGGTAAATTTTCCATTCCTTTAACCTCTATCTTGACATCCAAAAATTCCAGACAAGCTTCCAGAAACTCCACCCCTACTTTATCTTTCGATTCACGAAGAAAAACATTCAGTTCTTCTTGATGCACGATACGCTTCAAGTAGGACTTCACAAAACCCGGAATATACTTGCACTTTTTTTTCGTTTTTTGTTCTAAAATTCGGTCTATATCGATTAAAAAAATAGAATCGTCTGCCATTTTAATTGATTTTTCAACTGCAAAAGTAACTTATCTTTTTATATCTCGGTAATTTATCACAAAAAAATGTGTCTATATCTTAAAAAATTAAGAGTTTTTGTAATTATCGGACTGCTCAAGACGCTCAAAGCCCTCTTTTAACACACTGTTGAGAACTTATGAAAATATTTTTTGTGTTTTATAGTGGGGAATTGTGGGGAATTGTGTAATTTTACAGCGAATTAGTATAATAAGGTGTAAAACATGCGATTTTTAGGCAATTCAGAAGCAAAAACAGATGCGAAAGGAAGGGTATTTCTTCCCGCAATTTTCAGGAAGCAGCTACAAGCTGCGGCCGAGGAATGCCTTATTATGCGCAAAGACACCTATCAGGATTGTTTGATTCTATATCCCGAAAGCGCCTGGAATGAGCAAATGAACGAATTAAGGAACAGGTTAAACCGTTGGAATCAGAAGCATCAGATGATTTTCAGACAGTTTGTTTCGGATGTAGAAATCATCACACTCGATGCCAACGGAAGATTCTTGATTCCGAAACGATATCAGAAACTGGCCAACATCCAACAGGAAGTACGCTTCATAGGTATGGACGACACCATCGAAATCTGGTCGAAAGAAATAGCCGACCAACCGTTCATGACTTCTGAAGAATTCGAGAAAGAGTTGGGAGCCATCATGGGGGCATTGGACAAGGAATAAGAAAGCATCGTTTTACAACAAAGAAAACATCGTTTTACAACAAAGAAAACATCGTTTTGTTCCCAACGGGATATTTCATCCTTTTTAAAGGAACATTCAACAGAATTTAAATTATGGCAATGGAAGAGCAAACATATCACGTACCAGTTCTACTTGACGAAAGCGTTGAGGGAATGAATTTGCAACCGGGAGGCATCTATGTAGATGTAACTTTCGGTGGCGGGGGCCATTCGAAGGAAATTCTCCGACGGATGGATAAAGATTCACACTTATACAGCTTTGACCAAGATGAAGATGCCGAGAAAAACATCGTAAACGACGATCGTTTTACTTTTGTACGCAGTAACTTCCGTTACCTATACAACTTCCTTCGCTATTACGAAGTAGAACAAGTAGATGCTGTATTGGCTGATTTAGGTGTATCTTCGCACCATTTTGACGACTCAGAAAGAGGATTCTCCTTCCGCTTCGACGGGAAATTGGACATGCGAATGAACAAACGTTCGGGCATTACTGCCGCCGATGTGGTGAATACTTATGACGAAGAGCGATTGGCCAATATTTTCTATTTATACGGTGAATTGAAGAACAGCCGGAAACTGGCTTCGGTTATCGTCAAGGCTCGAAGCAATCAACCAATTGTAACTATCGGTGATTTTCTGGATTTAGTAAAGCCGCTCTTCGGTCGCGAACGCGAGAAAAAAGAATTAGCCAAAGTTTTCCAAGCACTCCGCATCGAAGTAAATCAAGAAATGGAAGCGCTGAAGGAAATGCTTCAATCGGCTACCGAAATGCTGAAGCCAGGCGGAAGATTAGTGGTTATCACTTATCACTCACTGGAAGACCGCATGGTAAAGAACATGATGAAAACGGGTAACATTGAGGGGAAATCTACTCAAGACTTCTTTGGCAATGTACAAACGCCCTTCAAACTGATAAACAATAAAGTGATTGTGGCAAACGAAGACGAAGTGGCTCGTAATCCGCGTTCACGCAGTGCCAAACTTAGAATTGCAGAGAAAAAATGAAAGAGAAACGCATGTCCATAAAAAGTATATTGGGAGGAGACATCCTTGCCACCGATTTTTTCAAGAGACAAGCCAATCTCTTGATTCTTATCATGATTCTTACCATCTTCTACATCAACAACCGGTATGAGAGCCAACAGGAGATGATTGAGATTGACCGTTTGAAGAAAGAATTGATTGACATCAAGTACGATGCACTTACACGCTCTTCCGAATTGATGGAAAAGAGCCGCCAATCGCGCATCGAAGAATATATATCCACCGAGGAGAGTCATCTGGAAACAGCTACCAGTCGCCCCTACCTCATTAAAAAGTAAAGAGCCATGACGCCTGAACATAAGAAAATAATGCTCCGCTATTCCTTCATCATCTTCATGATGGTGTTGGTGGGTATTGCTATTATTGTAAAGGCAGGCGTCATCATGTTTGCCGAAAGACAATATTGGCAAGATGTGGCCGACCGTTTCGTCAAGGAAAATGTAACCGTTCGCCCCAACCGTGGTAACATCATTTCATCCGACGGACAACTGATGGCCAGCAGCCTTCCCGAATATAAAATCTATATGGACTTTAAAGCGGGTGGCGAGGTGAAAGACTCACTCCTCATGTTGCATTTGGATTCCATCTGCAAAGGATTGAACCAAATCTTCCCCGATAAGAGTGCCAAAGAATTCAAGAATCATATTTTGAAAGGGCGTAAAAAAGGAAGTCGCAACTATCTGCTTTATCCCAAGCGTATCTCTTATATACAATATAAGGAAGCAAAGGCTTTGCCGGTATTCAACATGAACAAATACCGCGGAGGATTCCATGAACAATCGTTTAACCAACGGAAAAAGCCGTTCGGTTCACTGGCCATGCGTACATTGGGTGACATGTATCCGGATGTGGGAGAGGGTGCAAAAAACGGATTGGAATTATCGTACGATTCCATTTTAAGAGGTAAAGACGGTGTTACTCACCGCCAGAAGGTAATGAACAAATACCTTAACATTGTTGACATTCCTCCCGTTGACGGATGCGACATCATTACCTCCATAGATGTTGGCATGCAAGATATAGCCGAAAAAGCATTGGTAGACAAATTGAAAGAAATCAATGCAACTGTAGGTGTGGCCATACTAATGGAAGTTAAGACAGGCGAAGTAAAAGCGATAGTCAACATGACCAAATGCAACGATGGTGTATATCGCGAAATCCGCAACAATGCTGTATCTGATATGATGGAACCAGGTTCTACTTTCAAGACCGCATCCATTATGGTAGCTTTGGAAGATGGGAAGATTACCCCCGACCAAATTGTAGAAACCGGTCACGGAGTTTACATGATGCATGGACGCCCCATGAGAGACCATAATTGGCACAGAGGAGGATATGGCGCTATTGATGTTACTAAAGTATTAATGGTATCTTCGAATATCGGCGTATCCAGAGTGATTGACGAGAATTATCATAACCAACCGGAAAAGTTTGTGGACGGTCTATATAAATTAGGTATAGCCTCACCACTCAATTTAGATATTCCCGGTGCCGCAAAACAACCTAACATCCGTAGACCCAACAAAAACAATTGGTCGAAAACGGCATTAGCTTGGATGTCTATCGGATACGAAACTCAAGTACCCCCTATCAACACATTGACATTCTATAATGCCATTGCCAACAACGGAGTGATGGTGAAACCCAAGTTTGTAAAATCAATCGTAAAGGATGGTGAAGTGATAGAAGAGATTCCTACAGAAGTTTTGAACCCCGCTATAGCTTCTCCCAAGACTATCGAACAAATACAAACCATTCTCGAAAAAGTAGTAAGCGTAGGATTGGGTAAACCTGCAGGGTCCAAACAATTCCACGTATCAGGAAAAACCGGAACTGCGCAAGTTTCGCAAGGGAAAGGAGGATACAAAAGTGGCATGATGCATTACTTGGTTAGTTTCTGCGGATACTTCCCTTCGGAAGCGCCTAAATA
>CAZFDP010000154.1:0-4933 GCA_964518185.1 uncultured Phocaeicola sp.
GCGACATCGAAAGATATCGTGCTATCGTTAAGGCTCTTGGATTGCGTAAGTAATCTGTTGCTTATGGCAAAGGAATTAAAAAGTGGATGTGTCGAAAACACATCCACTTTTTTTATGTACACTTTGATTAGTTAGGATAGTACAGATTACTTTCCGTAATGTTTTCTAATACTTCGTGCAAATATTTGGCTGCTTCCCATTTGGCCATAGGGAGGTCTTGCAGCAGATAGTTACCACAATCTTTAGGAGCTGCACCAGGAATTTCGCCTTCATAATTGGCTATAAAACGAAATGTTTCTTGCATTAACTGTATAATATCTTTTGATTCAAGGTCGCCTTTCATCAACAAATAGTTGCCTGTAAGGCATCCCATGGGACCCCAATAGACAATTTTATCAGCCCATGTTGGGTGATTACGCAAGAATGTGGCGGCCAGATGCTCGATAGTATGGAGGGCGCCTTGTCCTAATGCCGGTTCACGATTGGGTTCTTTCATACGAATATCAAAAGTAGTAATCACTTCATTGCCTACTTGGTCCTTACGAGAAACATAGACACCTCGAAGCAAGCGGATATGGTCGATGGTAAAGCTGGGTATTTTTTTCATTGTTTTAGTTATTATATTGTCATTCTGAACATAGTGAAGAATCTGGGAAGCGTTAGCTGATGTAACCGGATCCTTCGCAATGCTCAGGATGACAAGTTGAATGAATGATAGTTACTTCTGAATTTGATTAGGAAGCGAATCGAGGAATGCTTTGGTAACTCCAAACGAGCGGTCGGCCATTTCTCCCCAGAAATTGGTATATTGTTCCCAATGGTTTTCAGCTCCCGGTGTATCGCTGATAATACGGAAACTGATGAATGGTACCTTATATATATAGCATATTTGTGCAATAGCTCCCGATTCCATATCTACTGCCAATCCTTCAGGAAAGTTCGATTTGATTTCATCCAGTTCCTTCCGGTCGGTAATGAATTTGTCGCCACTGCAAATCAAACCGCCATGTATGGGTGTTTCTGTTTCGATAGTCATGGCACAATTATAAAGGGTTGCATTCCCTTCGAAATAAGTAGGAAGGCCTTGTATCTGTCCGTAATCATTTCCTTCTCCGCACCACACATCATGGTATACGATTTGGCTGCTTGCCACTACATCCATCACCTTGAGACATTTGTCGATACCTCCGGCTACTCCTGTACTGATGATACAATCGGGTTGGAAACCACGAATCAGTTCAACGGTTCCAGCTGCCGCATTCACTTTCCCTATGCCACATTGAGTCAGTATGATGGTATTTTTCCCTATACTTCCTACGGTGTATGAGTAGACTCCTTCCGTATATTCTTTTTTATCATTCAAGAGCTGTGCCACTTGTTTGTGCTCCGAACTCATGGCAGTAATGATTCCTATTTTCATAAATTAAATTATTTATCGCACAAAAGTAAGTATTTTATTTGGAGTAATCCGTATCTTTGCGGCTGAATATATTAAGGATATGATTATGAATGCTATTAAAAGATTATTACCCGATATTATAGTGATTGCCTTTTTTGCTGTAATTTCGTTTGTTTATTTTTGTCCGGCTGTAACCGAAGGACGTATTTTGTCGCAACACGATTCTGTAGCCGGTATAGGTGCAGGACAAGAACATTCTGAATACCACAAACGTACGGGTAAGAAGACTCGTTGGACCAACGCTGTTTTTAGTGGTATGCCTACCTATCAATTGGCTCCCAGTTATGATTCAACCAATTTTTTGAGTAAGATAGCCGATCTTTATCACTTGTACCTCCCCACCTATGTATGGTATGTATTTGTGATGTTGTTAGGCTTCTATATTCTGCTTCGTGCATTCAACTTCAAGGTATGGATGTCGGCATTGGGAGCCATTATTTGGGCATTCTCTTCCTATTTCTTCATCATTATTGCCGCAGGACACATCTGGAAACTGATGACTTTGGCCTATATTCCACCTACCATTGCGGGTATGGTACTGATATTCCGGAAGAAATATTTGTTGGGTGGATTGCTTACCGCACTGTTTGTTGCGCTTCAGATTAATTCCAATCACATCCAGATGAGCTATTATTTCTTGATTGTGATGTTGGCCATGTTCATAGCCTATGGCATTATGGCACGCAAACAACAAGAAATGTCTCATTTCCTGAAGGCTACAGGTGTATTGGCTGTAGCTGGAATTTTGGGTATATGTATCAACCTGTCCAATCTATACCATACTTATGAATATAGTAAGGAGTCGATGCGTGGCAAAAGCGAATTGATAAAAGAAAATTCAGCAAACCAAACCAACAGTGGATTGGAACGCGATTATATCACCCAATGGAGTTATGGTATAGGCGAAACATTTACGTTGTTGGTACCCAATACCAAGGGTGGAGCATCTGTGCCTTTGGCCATGAACGAAAAGGCCATGGAAAAAGCCAATCCTATGTATATGAACATCTACCGTCAGATAGGTCAATATTGGGGTGAACAACCAGGCACCTCAGGTCCTGTTTACGCAGGTGCCTTTGTGATGTTCCTCTTTATTTTGGGACTTTTTATAGTCAAAGGTCCGATGAAATGGGCGCTTTTGGCAGCTACTATTCTTTCCATCCTGCTTTCGTGGGGCAAGAACTTTATGGGCTTTACCGATTTCTTTATCGACTATATTCCTATGTATAGCAAGTTCCGTACGGTATCTTCTATTTTGGTAGTGGCCGAGTTTACTATTCCATTGTTGGGTATGTTGGCCTTGAAGGAGTTGGTAGAACGTCCTCAATTGTTGAAAGAGCGTACAAAGGACTTCCTTATCAGTTTTGGCCTGACGGGTGGTTTGGCTCTATTGTTTGCATTGGTGCCGAAACTGTTCTTCTCTTCATACGTTTCGACTATGGAAATGCAGGCTTTACAAGGTATACCGGCAGAACAACTGGTGCCATTGCTTGCCAACTTGGAAGAAGTGCGAATGAGTATGTTTACTGCCGATGCCTGGAGAAGTTTCTTCATTATCTTAGTGGGTGTAGCGTTACTCTGGATGTACAGTGCCGGTAAGCTGAAGCAGACCGTTCTGGTAGGTTCGCTGATTGTATTGTGTTTGGTAGATATGTGGGATGTGAACAAGCGTTATCTGTACGATGGACAGTTTGTAGAAAAGCAGGAGCAGACCCGTACCTTCGAGCCGACAGAAACAGATAAGATGATTTTGCAGGATAAGGACTTGAACTATCGTGTATTGAACTTGGCCGGCAATACATTCAACGAAAACAATACCTCTTATTGGCATAAGAGCATTGGTGGGTATCATGCAGCCAAGCTCCGTCGTTATCAGGAGATGATAGAAGAACATATTTCCCCCGAAATGAGTACACTGTTTAAAGAAGTGGCAAGTGCCGGTGGTGATATGGACAGCTTGGATGCATCGAAGTTCCCGGTGCTGAATATGTTGAATGCCCGTTACTTTATCTTCCCTTTGGAAGGTGGCCGGACTGTTCCATTGCGTAACCCCTTTACATTAGGCAATGCTTGGTTTGTAAACGATATACAATATGTAAATAACGCCAATGAAGAAATTGAGGCCATTCATGGATTGGATCCAATTCAAAAGGCAGTTGTCGACAAACGTTTTGAATCAGTAGTAAAGCCCTCTTCTGTAGCCGATTCTTCTTGCAGTATCGAACTTACTTCCTACGAACCGAATGATTTGAAGTATGAAGTGAATTCTACGAATGGTGGTACGGTGGTATTTTCGGAAATTTATTATCCCGGTTGGCAAGCCTATATAGACGGGAAAGAAGTGGAACACGGACGTGCCAATTACATTCTTCGTGCAATGAATGTACCGGCCGGTCAGCATGTGGTGGAATTTAAGTTCGACCCCGATACGCTTCATGCTACCGAAACCATTGCTTACATAGCTTTTGCTTTGTTGGCCATTGCAGCCATTGTGATAGTGGTGTTGGAAATTAAAAAGAGAAAAAAGGAATAAGCTATTTCTTGTAGATAGTCCGTAAGATAAACCACAGATGGTATAGTGTAGTGCTTGCCCACCCATAATGTTTGACCATTATACAGAAGCGTTCCTTAAGGGACGCTTTATGGTTTTGGGTGGTCATACCTTCATTTAAATAGTCGATAATAATTTGATGGGTGTTGTGAAGAACCTTGGCCTGTTTCATGATACGGATACACCAATCAAAATCGGCCGAAAACCGGTAAGACAGGTCATAGTACTCTTTTACAGCCAGTTCCCTTTTGGCGAAAAATGCCTGATGGCATACCAACATACCTTTCTTGAAACTTTTCCAGTTCAGTACTTCAGGGGTTTCCAGTCGTCGCATTCGCAGGAAATGCCCCTGCTCATCCACAATGGCGGTTTCTCCATATAAAACGTCAGGAAGTTTCTTTACCCCATTCAGTGAATGTACCATTTGTTGCAAGGTGTCGTTTTCGTGTAGCTTGTCGCCTGCATTCAAGAAGCAGACATAATCGCCGGTGGCCATTCGGATACCTTTGTTCATGGCATCGTACAGTCCTTTATCCGGTTCGCTTACCACCCGATGGATGCGGTCCTTGTATTTTTTGGCAATTTCCAATGTATTGTCTTTGGAAGCACCGTCTACAATCAGATACTCCACGTTATGATACGTTTGTGAGATTACGCTTTGTATCGTATCTTCCAATACCTTTCCTGCATTATAGGTAACGGTAATGATGGAAAACTTGGGGGACAGATGTATGGGGTTATGCATGTTTTTCAGTAATCTTGTTATAGATGTCAATGTACCTTTTGGCTACGGCCCCCTCAGAATAGCAGAGTGTTACTTTCCGGATGGCTTCTTCACTCAAGGTGTCATATTCTCCTTCGGTCAGTGTCCAATGGATACCGTTGGCGAAATCTTCTGCCGACTTGTATTCGGCTACATAACC
>CAZFDP010000155.1:0-4900 GCA_964518185.1 uncultured Phocaeicola sp.
CAAAAGAAATCGTCCCAGAAAATTAAAGTTTTTTATTTTTACAGACTATGATAAGGAAAGGCAATTTATGCGACTCGTACATAGCCAGAAAAAGAATTTACCGCACAAATTTGGTCATTCCAAAACTATTCCATATTTTTGGAAGATTAAAATCTTAGCTATCAATGGGAAACATTCTGAAAAACGAAGATAACGCTCAAAGACTGCTTCAAATGACAGCAGGCACCCTCATCTTATTGGATGAGCAAGGAATGTGTATTGACATTTATACAAGCAAAGACAGTCCATGGTTTTTAAAAGAACATGTACAAATAGGACGCAACCTGCTTAAAATGCTACCTTTCGAAACATACCAGAGTTTTTACCCTAATTTCCGAAGAGTACAGACCCGAAAAGTTATTTCATCAGAATATTATGAAGTTACGGTAGAAGGGAAAAAATATTTCTTCTACTGCAACATGCAGCCCTATGATAATTATGTACTTTGCCAATATATTGATGTAACACAAAGAAGCATCAAGCATCAAAAAATAGGGAAAAGAAACCAGGAGCTGACCGAGATACAGAAGATTGCTATGATAGGTGACTGGTATTACACTTCCAAAGATGACAAATTGCGATACAAAGGCCAAACCAGTATTTCTACCGGCAACGACCAACTGAATATTCCTTTGGAAAGATATCGCCGGATTGTATTGAATGACGACCAAGGACGATTCATCCAATGGCAGAAAAAAGTTATGATAGGCGATTTGTCTGAAACGCTTGATTTCCGTATTCTTTTGCAAGGGAAGATCTATTACCTAAGGGCCAAAGCATTGGCTCGTGAAAAGAATCGGGACGGTTCCATCATGGTAGAAGGTTATGTACAGAATGTTACAGACGTGTATCAAAAGCGAAATGACATAAGTCTGCTTACCCATGCCATCAACAATGCAGCCGAAGACATCTTTGCCGCCGATGAAGACGGGAATCTTATATTTGCGAACCGATTATTTCAACAGCATCATAATATCAGCGGAAGAGAAGACATCAACCGACTAAAAATATACGAAATCAACTCGCACTTCAAGAGCCGCGAAGAATGGGATGCTTATGTAAAAGATGTGAAACTTGGTATGAAACTCCATGGATTCCGATTAACCAATCCTACCCCCTTACACCCCGAAGTATTGGCCATGGAAGCGTACGCATATTGGGTAACCAGCGACAACGGTATAGGAACTATTTGGAGTTTCTTACGCGACATATCACAGCGTATTGAATCGGAAAGACAATTAAAACGGTTCAATTTAATTCTGAACAAAACCATCGAAAACCTACCGGCAAGTATTGTGGTGAAAGACATCAACAACGGATTTAAGTATCTATATAGAAACAAAGAATCTTTCAATCGTAAAATATATCAGCAAGACCCGATAGGCAAAGACGACTTTGATTTCCACCCTTACGAAATAGCCCTAAGCAAAAGAATAGAAGATTCCGAAATTGCCCGCACCGGTATTGAAAAACACTGGATAAGTGAAGATACAGACGGTGATGGAAGAACTATCTACATAGACAAACGAAAACTGAAGATTGAGAGCGAAGGGCTTCCACCATTCCTGATGAACATAGATTGGGACATTACAGAAATGGAACTCATGAAACGAGAACTCATCACCGCTAAGGAAAGAGCAGAAACATCCGACCGGTTAAAATCCGCTTTCCTTGCTAATATGAGTCACGAAATACGTACCCCACTCAATGCCATCGTAGGTTTTTCACAAATCATTGCCGAAACGGATGATATGGAAGAACGAAGGACCTACTTTAAGATTGTGGAAGAAAATAACGACCGGTTATTGCAACTCATCAATGAGATTCTGGACTTGTCAAAGATAGAAGCAAATATTACAGAATTCAATATACAGCTTATAAATTTGCATGAATTATGTAGGGAAGTGTACAACACCTTCTATTTCCGCTGTCCACAAGAAGTACAACTCATATTCGAACCTTCGGACATTGGCATGATGACCAAGGCCGATAAAAGCCGAGTAATCCAAGTCATTTCCAACCTAATAGGTAATGCTTTGAAATTTACCAAAGAAGGTAGCATCCGATATGGCTACCAACTTAAAAACGGAGAAATAGAAATCTACGTAACAGATACAGGCTCCGGAATTTCCTCCGAGCACCTGAACAAAATATTCGACCGTTTCGTAAAAGCCAACGATATGGACCAAGGAACCGGTTTGGGATTGTCTATCTGCAAGATGTTAGTAGAAAAAATGAATGGAAAGATTTTTGTAGAATCCGAATTAGGCAGAGGAACAACCTTCAGGTTTACCCTTCCCCACGTCATGCCATAAAGTTATCCAAGCATCAAACTACCCAAACAATGACCTGATGAGAAGTGAGTTTCAAACAAAAATAGAAAAATTACTGGCTGAACATAATACTTTGGTGACACGCAAGAATATTCCACTGGAAGGTGGCAATGGCATTGTAACCCGATACACTTATCCAGTACTGACAGCAGCCCATACACCTATATTCTGGCGATACGATTTCGATGAAAAGACCAATCCCTATCTAATGGAACGTATTGGCATGAATGCCACCATGAATTCCGGAGCCATCAAATGGAATGATAAATACATATTGGTTGTACGCGTAGAGGGAGCCGACCGCAAGTCTTTCTTCGCTGTAGCCGAAAGTTCCAACGGTGTGGACAACTTCCATTTTTGGGATTATCCCATTTTTATGCCTGAAGATATAATACCCGCCACCAACATCTACGACATGCGATTAACCGCTCATGAAGATGGATGGATTTATGGAATTTTCTGTGCCGAACGACATGACAACAAAGCTATTCCCGGTGATTTATCGGCTGCTATTGCCACTGCTGCCATCGCCCGTACCAAAGATTTGAAAAATTGGGAACGACTCCCCGACTTGAAATCTCCCTACCAACAACGGAACGTAGTACTTCATCCTGAATTTGTCCATGGCAAGTATGCTCTCTATACCCGTCCGCAAGACGGATTCATAGATACAGGGAGCGGTGGTGGTATCGGTTGGGCTTTAGTGGATGATATGACTTGCGCCGAAGTGAAAGAAGAAATCATCATTGACCCACGCCACTATCACACCATCAAGGAAGTAAAGAACGGTGAAGGGCCCCACCCCATCAAAACGGATAAGGGATGGTTGCATTTGGCACATGGAGTACGCGGCTGTGCCGCCGGATTACGATACGTATTATATATGTATATGACTTCACTCGAAGATCCTACCCGTGTCATTGCTTCTCCTGCCGGCTACTTCATGGCTCCCGAAGGAGAAGAACGTATAGGAGATGTATCAAACGTGTTATTCACCAACGGGTGGATTGCTGACGACGACGGAAAAGTATTCATCTACTATGCCTCCAGCGACACCCGTATGCATGTGGCTACCTCGACCATCGACAAATTGGTGGACTATTGCATGAATACCCCACAAGACGGTTTCTGTTCTTCAGCCTCTATAGAGACACTGAAGATACAGATTGAAAAGAATTTGAAGATACTGAAGAAAGATATATCTTTGCAGAATATTATACACAAATCAGATATCAACAAGAATCTGACTATTTAAAACGAATACCATGGCGACATTAAAAGAAAAAATTGGTTATGGCTTTGGCGACATGTCTTCCTCTATGTTTTGGAAAATATTCTCCTATTATTTGCCATTCTTCTACTCCAACATCTTTGGACTAAGCTTGGCAGATGCCGGCTTACTTATGCTCATTACCCGCATTTGGGATGCGGTATCCGACCCTATGATGGGCGTTATAGCCGACCGCACCCATACCCGATGGGGCAAATATCGTCCTTACCTTTTATGGATTGCAGCCCCTTTTGCCATTGCGGGTATTCTACTTTTCACCACTCCCGACATGGGAACTACCGGCAAATTAATATGGGCTTATGTAACATACATCCTGATGATGACCGTCTATACCGCCATCAATGTACCTTACGGTGCCATGCTTGGAGTGATGACTGACGACTCCAATACCAAAACCGTATTCTCTTCCTATCGTATGTTCTTTGCCTATGGTGGTAGCTTTATAGCTCTGGGCGCATGGGAACCTTTGTGTAACTGGTTCAAATCGCTGGATTTCAGCGAAGCCAGCAGTTGGCAATTTGCCATGATTGTATTAGGAATCCTCAGCTTCTGTGGCTTCATGCTTTGCTTCAGCATGACACGGGAACATGTAAAAAGTACAACAGAAAGTGCCTCTATCAGCAACGATGTCAAATCACTGGTACACAACTCTCCTTGGTGGATATTAAACGGAGCGGCATTGATGTCCAATTTCTTTAATACCGTACGTGGTGCTACTGCTGCCTACTTTTTCAAGGACTACATTGCCGCAAATGCTTTTTTGGATTTCGGCATCTTTACGATAGTACTTTATGCCGGCTTGTTCCTCATGGTGGGCGAAGTGTGCAACATGATAGGTGTAGCCTTGGCCGTACCTTTGTCAATACGATTTGGTAAAAAACCTACTTATATCCTAACGTTAGTGTGTTTGGCCATATTCAGCATACTTTTCTTCTTCGTACCTAACAACGGCTTCGGCTGGTGGATGATGATGCTCCTCCAGATTGTCATTTCAATCTGTACCGGTATTATTTCACCACTCATTTGGAGCATGTATGCCGATGTAGCCGACTATGCCGAATTGAAAGACGGTTCTGCTTCTACCGGACTAATATTCTCTTCCGGTTCCATGGCACAGAAATTCGGAGGTGCTTTTGCCGGTTGGGCAGTAATGGCTCTTCTCGCCTTCTTCGGGTACAACACTGCTGAAGAAGCCGTACAGACTCCCGAAGCTTTGAACGGATTGATGTATCTCATG
>CAZFDP010000156.1:0-4884 GCA_964518185.1 uncultured Phocaeicola sp.
TGTATTATATATTATGGTTGAATCGACCAATTCTTTATAAACATAATAAGAATTTACATCTTTAAAAGAACTATTCCATAATTTTCTTACACAAGATGGGACTTCTAAATAACCATATCCATAATGAATAGATTTGCCATTTACTATTAATTTGTTTATTGATGTCGTAAAATCATACTCTTCAAGCAATTGAGGAACAGATAAAGTTTTCACTTTCTCTATACTTATATCAAATGCATAGTTGAACTGCATACCACATTCTTGTTCTGTTGGCGACGTGAATGGAGTATCTATAGTTATTTTATTGCGCTCCATCATTAAACTATTTCGTTCCCCCTTCCGAAACAAACCAAAATTTACACTTGCCTCATCTATCTTACCTTTTAGTGGAATAAAACGAACCCTAATTCTTACATATCCTTGATAAACGCCTGATTTATCAACGATGTCTGCTAATTCTACTTTAAGATAATTACTTGCATTACATTCCTCCAAATGCATCTTCCAATACTTGTCTATAGAATCAACCTTTTCTTGGAATAAGGGATATTTGTCTTCCCATTCTTTTTGATATTTTTCTTTTTTAGGGGTAAGGTTTTCATTATTCTCCCATTCCATTAAAAAATTTCTTAAGCATCTATAGCTTATATTTTCCATTGTTTTTCTTTCAGAAGCAGTTAATGAATTTCCATATTTCTCCAACTTATCTACCAATGTGAATACATTGTAATAATCATGATTTTTTTTGATTAATTCATCGCGCTCTTTTATTGATAGAGGTTCTGTAATAGATTTATCTTCTAAACTGCCACAAGCAGATAAAAATAAACAAATAAAAATAAAAACGATTCTTGATTTCATAACTACTATTTTTGGGGTCTAACAATTCATTCACTTAAGTAAACTCATTCCATTGAGGGCATGTCGAGATTCGACACACCCTCACATGTTTATTTTCACTTTCTCACCACACGTGCTTTTTCATTGATGAAATAGCTATTCTTAGGAAGCCATGCACCTGCTCTTGTCTCATCTCCTGGCCATACTGCTGTTGAAGATATTCCATCTTGGTCTTGGAATACACGGAATATACCTTCTTCCATCAATATTCCTTCGGGGTCATCTCCCTTTTCAACCATGACGAAAGCATATTTCAAGTTCTTGATTCCGTCCGTTCCTTTCGTGCCGGAAATCAAGAGGGCTGTCCGGTTATAAATATCTAATGAAATACCTTCTGTATTGAAGAATATTGTAAAATTGTCTCCTTCACCACAGATGAATGCCCCCTCTCCTATAGAGTATGAACCACTATTTGGAGCGTATTCTTCCATGTCAATGGTATTATCCTTGCTCTGACTTGTCAGGTTTATGTAAGATTCTTCAACAAGTTCTCCCGGCTCAAAGCCATCATCTTCACAATACACAGCCTCAAACGGACTGATGTAATAACAACCTTCCACATTAGGAGGATTCACACCGTCATAAATGGGAATGTAGGCTTCCATCTTCTGACGGATGTCATCGGGGATTACTTGCCCAATACGCTCATCTTCTACACCCCAAGGCAGAATGCTGCCGGTGTAGCTTACTATTTCGTCTTTTTTAATGACGAGATTAAATACCAACTGCTTTCCCGAAGCAAAGACAATATCAGAAGCGGCCTCCAATACGTATTCTTTATTGTTGAGCGTCACAGAAATGAATGAACTGCCCTTCTCTATCGTTTGGGGAACAATGATTGCTTTGTAGCTGTTGGTCCCATTGTCTGCACAATATACTGCACTCCGGCTTTCAAATGCAGTGAAAGTGTTGGCATTCAAGTCTATTTTACAACCTGTGTTCACATTGGTGAGTTTTACGGCCGGAATACCTGTACCGATTCCTTCACCTTCCAGATTGACAATGACATGTGACATGCGATGACCGAAGGTCAGATTTACGTCCTTTTCCATCGTCACTTCAGACACAGCCGTACAATAGTCTGACAAGGTGTATTGTCCGGAGGCTGCCTGATTGATTTTGACATAGAAATTCGATGTGGGTACACTGGTTCCTGCCGAACTGGGATAGATGGCAAAGTAGCGTACTCCAAAATCTGTTGGGCATACAATTCCTTTTTCATTCACAAACTTACCGCCTTGATAGGTATAAGTCACGTAGTTGGCATAATTGCCGGTAGATTTCAATATGGTATTCCCGCTTTCATCTTCTTGCACCGCATATACTGCAATCTTGTCATTTTCTTCAAATTCAGTCTCTGTCGCACGAGACAGGTTCTTCATTGAAGCCGTGAAAGAGACACTCTTATTGTCCTCTACAGGATTGACCTTCTCGTCTGTGTTGCTGCACGAAGCGACAATCACACAGCTTGCCATGGCAAGCATCATTTGTTTGTAAGATAACATAGCTTTAATTTATTTTATGGTTAATTATTTCTTGTTTTTATCGTAAATCTGTACCGATGGCATTGGACTCTGAACCTGGTGCTCCGTTTACAGTTCCTTCATTTTGATTATTATTGTATGTGCCAACAAAGTTTTCATTTATTTTTCCAACAATTCCACCACAATTCATTCCTTGGGAAATCGAACCTTTGTTTATGCAATCAATAATCATGTCATCACTATCTGCAAATAACGCAATTCCTCCTGTATTAGAACCAAACCCATATCCTCCAATAATATCACCTTCATTGATGCAATTTGAAATGATATGGGCTAATCCGATACCTGCGCATTCAAAAGTTCCGGTTATTTTACCATAATTTTTACAACCTTTGATAACTCCGATTGTATTCCCGTCACGTCCAATACCTGTTGCCCAACTATCACCTTCTATATTACCGTAGTTTACGCAATTGAATATGACTGTTTCTGCAAGGAGCTGTCCTACTATGCCGCTATTTTGGCCTTTTCCTACTATATTTCCCCTGTTTTCACATCCTTCAATATACCCACTATAACTTCCTCCACAGATACCTCCAACACCGTATGTTGTAACCTCAGATTCTATATCCACATCTGATGAACAATTGATAATCTCAAAGTGGTGTCCATTTCCACTTATCGCTCCAACAAATCTAACAGTGGTTTCATCGTTTACTTTAATATGTCCTTCCCCTAAATGAAGATTTTTAATTGTTCCGTATGTATGTCCAATTAGTCCTGCATCCGAAAAGGTTGTCCCGTTGTCTATAGACATAGACAGGCCCGATAACTTATGTCCTAATCCATCCAACGTCTCAGTTGATTCAATTTTTGATATAGGCTCCCAATTTTCAATGGAACTCATGTCAATATCCGCATAAATATTGATTTCTCCTTCTTCATTCTTCCATCTTGACACATCTTCGCCGGCATTGCGTGCATCACGGAAAGCTACAAGGTCTTCCAAAGAATAGATGCCGACCTTCTGCTCTTCCACCTCTTCCGTAGTATCCCATGGCAAGATGTTGCTGGTGTAACTTACAATCTTATCCTTCTCTATCACCAGATTGAATGTCTGTTGTTTGCCCGAAGTAAATGGAAGGTCAGTCGCAGCTTTCAGTGCGTATTCCTTGCCATTGAGTGTCACGGTCAGGAACGGACTCCCTTTTTCTATCGTTTGGGGCACAATGATGGCCTTATAACTGTTCGTCCCATTGTCCGTGCAATACACCGTGTTCCGACTTTCGTAGGCTACGAACGTGTTGTTATTGAGGTTAGCATCGCAACCGATGTTTACATTATTCAACCGCACGGTAGCATTACCTGTACCCAATGCCTCGCCCTCCAGATTGACAACGATATGGGACAAGCGGTGACTGAAGACCAAATCCACTTCTTTGTCAGAAGTGACATCGGACACAGCCGTACAGAGGTCTGAAAGTGTATATTGGCCGGACGCTCCTTGATTGGTCTTTACGCTGAATCTGAATGCAGGCACACTGCCGCCTGCCGAGCTGGGATAGATGGCATAGTAGCGTACTCCAAAATCTGTCGGACATACAATCCCTTTTTCATTCACAAACTTACCGCCTTGATAGGTATAAGTCACGAAGTTGGCATAATTGCCTGAAGACTTCAACTCTGTGTTTCCGTTTTCATCTTCCTGTACGGCATACACCGCAATCTTGTCATATTCTTCAAATTCCGTCTCTGTTGCACGGGCAACGGCTTTCATTGATGCCGTAAAAGCAACAGTTTCGTTTTCCACAAAAGGTGAATCCTTGTCCATATCGTTACACGATACAGCAATGGCGCAGCTTGCGAATGCAAGCATAAGTTTCTTGTAAAATGCTGGACATTCCATAGTCGTCGTTTTATCATACGCCTATAGACTTTCCCCTGATTCGGCGGTTATGTGATTCAGAACTGATACATCCATATAGAAAAGAAGCGCGGGAGCCTGTATCATCACTCATCCCGCTCTTCGAGGCCTTCGCATTGCCCAATCAAGTTGAACGAGCAATGCAGAGCCCCACGCCGATATGTATATATGTAACCACAATATCCGCGCTATGTTCACACGGATACAATATGGGCATATTACACACCCTGGGACATCTACCATTGCCATGTTCATTGACTTGATTTAGAAGTTGCGAAGTTCCGAAGAGCCAAGAACAAAGCGCTGATAAACGCCTTTTCACATGTCTGTGTCTCCCACCCATCCGGCTTCACGCAAAGCCATCGGCGCGGAAAACAGGGCAAAGATAACGATTTATTCTGAATTATAAATTATAAATCACAAAGAATTTCATGGATGTGTTGAAGAACATAAAATGGAACAGCTTCGAGTTTCAAATTAAGAATGAAGGAATGAACTAATGAACTAATGAAACGACCGAGTAAACCGATATTATGACTAAGTGAAAAACGAGGCAACGAAAAGTAAAAATAAAGT
>CAZFDP010000157.1:0-4857 GCA_964518185.1 uncultured Phocaeicola sp.
TCTTCGCTCGAAGAATGGTTTGCCAACCACCTTCCACCCCACCTTCGGGAATACTCATATAGTAATAGCCTTCACGCTTGTGAATCTTGGTACCTTCGGCCACAGGACCGGTATAAACCGTGCATCCTTCATCAAGCAACTTCGTACCATCTGGACTCATGCGATGAATGATGATAGGTCCGGCACCATGAATGCTTCTTCCTAAATAAGCCTTGCCATCCTCATCCCAAAACGGACAGGGGTCTTCCCACTTGGGAACATCCACCACATGGGTAAGCGGTGCCCAAGGCCCTTCCGGATTCTCGGCATTCGTCATGAACAATCCTTCGTGCGGCGTACAAAAGAACACCCAGAACTTTCCGTTGTGATAACGAATGGCCGGTGCCCACGAACCTCCTGCATAGCGTTCATTCGTCTCCCATTTGGGAAAATCGAAACGGCCGTAGAGTTGGGCTATCAGTTTCCAGTTTACCATATCTTCGGATTTCAGAATCTGCATACCAAGGAAATGAAAATCGGATGCCACCATATAATAACTGTCTTCCACACGGATAACATCCGGGTCGGAATAATCGGCATTCAGAATAGGATTGATATAAGTACCATTCCCCTGGTCGCCCCAAGTCTTCAAAGGTTCTTGGGCGAATCCGTTTATACAAGCGAGCCCCAAGAGGCATACCAACAAACGTTTCATAGTAGAAAAAATTAAGCAAACAACGGACAAAGATAATAAAAAACGCATATATAGATGCTTTTTCCCTGTTTCTTTTCCTTATTTTCAATTTATTCCTTACATTTGCTTTCACTAAAAACCTTTAACGTCAAAAAACATGAAAGCAAACCCAACATTCAGTTTGAACATCCCAACCAAATTGTTCTTTGGTTGTGGTGAATTAGAGAGACTATCTACAGAAAAGTTACCGGGCAAAAAGGCTCTGATTGTCATTTCGGCCGGTACCTCCATGAAGAAATATGGCTATCTGAGTAAAGTACAAGCGCAGTTGAAGTTGAACAATGTAGACAATGTGGTATTCGACAAGGTACTTCAGAACCCCATCAAATCGCATGTCATGGAAGCAGTTGCCCTTTGTCGCCAGGAAGGATGTGACTTTGTGGTAGGCTTGGGCGGTGGTAGTTCCATTGACTCAGCCAAAGCCATTGCCATTATGGCCTGCAACGATGGCGACCTTTGGGATTATGTATCAGGTGGCAGCGGCAAAGGACATCCTTACGATAAGGTTCTTCCTATCGTGGCCATTCCAACCACTGCAGGAACCGGCACTGAAATAGATCCTTGGAGTGTAATCACTAACGAAGAAGCTCAGGAAAAGATTGGTTTGGGAGCATCGCCTTACACTTTCCCAACCTTGTCTATCGTAGACCCGGAATTGATGCTCAGCATTCCACCGGCACTGACTGCCTACCAAGGTTTCGATGCATTCTTCCATGCAGCTGAAGGTTTCATTGCCAATATCGCCACTCCTATCAGTGACCTTTATGCACTCGAAGCCATCCGCTTGCTCTACAAGTATCTGCCGGTAGCTGTAAAAGACGGTAGGAACTTGAAGGCTCGCGCTAAGGTAGCTTGGGCAAGTACCCTGGCCGGTATGGTAGAAGCTACATCCAGCTGCACTTCGGAACACTCCATCGAACATGCCATGAGCGCCTATTATCCTAATTTGCAACATGGTGCAGGTCTTATTGCTATCTCGGAAGCATATTTTGAAACGTTCCGCAATGACTGTATGAAGCGTTATATGAAGATGGCCGAAGCTATGCTCGAGAAGAAGAGCAACCGCCCGTCCGACTTTATCGATGCATTGATTATCATGCAGAAGGAATGTGGTGTACGCGACATCAAGTTAAGCGATTACGGCATGAAAGAAGAAGACTTGCCAAAGATAGCCGACAATGCCCGTTTTGCTATGGGAGGTCTGTTCACCCTCGACCCACGCCCTATGACAGATGATGAACTGCTGACTATTTTAGAAAAATCGTATAAGTAATCAATCCTATAATTTAGGCACGGATTACACGGATTTTACGGATAAATTTAATGTAAACATACACTAAAAACCGTGTTAATCCGTGTAATCCGTGCCTTAAAAATAGGCCGACAATACACCCTTCAACATGATTGTTTATTTCTTCTCCAACTCTGCCAAAGTACATCCTTCGTAACGGCAAATGGCTTCCTTGTATTCATCGGGAATCAACATTGGTTCCTTCATTATCAAGTCATAAAGTACCATTACCGTACAACATTCACACTTCACATCATGTGTTTCGGCACTCACGGCACGCTGGAGCAAGGTAAAACTCTTATGCCCCAATTGTACCACTGAGGTTTCTATTTCCACATCGTCCGAAAAGAACACCGGAGTAAAGAAGTTAGCATTGATATTAGCCACCACAATAGCCTGTTCGCTCCAGTCAATATCACCAAGCGCTTCTTTAATATAGGTAGTTTTTGCCAAGTCATACAAAGAAAAATACACCGAATTATTTACATGCCCAAACTGGTCTACATCACTGAAACGAATCTGTGCGGGCATTACATGCTTAAATTTTATATCTTCTTCCATCTCGTTTACCATAAATTTTGCGCAAAAGTAATACTTTTTGCTGAAAAAGGAGTTAAAATGACAGAGTTTTCTTATTTTTGCAACATAATTTTAAAAGATAACAAGTTAAAACAAACAATATATGGAAAAGAAGAACTTCAGTCCGGCCACCCTCTGTGTACAAGGAGGATGGCAACCTAAAAAAGGCGAACCGCGTGTATTGCCCATCTATCAGAGTACAACTTTCAAATACGATACCAGCGAACAAATGGCACGTTTGTTCGATCTGGAAGACAGTGGTTATTTCTATACCCGTCTGCAAAACCCCACTAACGATGCTGTAGCAGCCAAGATTGCCGCACTCGAAGGGGGTGTTGGTGCCATGCTTACCTCCTCAGGCCAAGCGGCCAATTTCTATGCCATCTTCAACATCTGTCAGGCTGGCGACCACTTTGTTTGTTCATCTACCATCTATGGCGGTACTTTCAATCTCTTTGGAGTAACCATGAAAAAGCTTGGTATAGACTGTACATTCATTGATGCCAATGCTTCGGAAGAAGAAATAGACAAAGCCTTCCAACCGAACACCAAGGCACTTTTCGGCGAAACTATCTCTAATCCCAGCATCGATGTGCTCGACATTGAAAAGTTTGCCCGTATTGCCCACAAGCATGGAGTACCCCTCATTATAGACAACACCTTTGCTACCCCCATCAACTGCCGCCCGTTTGAATGGGGAGCCGATATCGTTACCCACTCTACCACCAAATACATGGACGGACATGCTACTGCCGTAGGTGGTGTGATTGTAGATAGCGGTAACTTTGATTGGGAAGCCCATGCCGACAAGTTCCCGGGATTGACTACTCCAGACGAATCTTATCATGGTTTGACTTATACCAAGGCTTTCGGGAAAATGGCCTATATGACCAAAGCCACTGCCCAGTTGATGCGCGACCTCGGTTCTATCCAATCGCCCCAAAATGCATTTTTGCTGAACCTTGGTTTGGAAACCTTGCATTTGCGTATGCCTCGTCATTGTGAAAACGCACAGAAGATAGCCGAATGGTTAGAAGCCAACCCACAAGTTGCTTGGGTGAACTATTGCGGATTGAAGAGTAGTAAATATTATGAGTTGACAAAGAAATACATGCCAAACGGTTCGTGTGGTGTCATTGCCTTCGGATTGAAAGGTACTCGCGAAGAAGCCATCAAGTTTATGGATGCCTTGAAATTAGCCTGCATCGTTACCCATGTGGCCGATGCCCGTACTTGTGTGCTTCATCCGGCCAGCCACACCCATCGTCAGCTTACCGATGAGCAATTGATAGAAGCCGGGGTTGCCCCTGACCTTATCCGCCTGTCGGTAGGTATTGAGGATGCCAACGACATCATCGCCGATCTGCAACAAGCCATGGAAAGTGTAAAGTAAGATAATATGAAAATCATCATCATCGGAGCCACATCAGGCATTGGGCGCGAAGTAGCCAAACTCTACATCGCGCAAGGTTGGCAAGTAGGTATTGCCGGACGACGTGCCGAAGAATTGGAGGCATTACGCAAGAGTGCCCCCCTGCAAGTCTTTACCGAAGTGCTGGATGTGACTTTAGAAGATGCCCCCATCCGCCTGCAAAGCCTCATCGGGAAAGTGGGCGGCATGGATATTTTCTTGCTGAGTTCGGGTATCGGCAAACAAAACCCCACCCTAACCTCCGACATCGAACTGCGTACTGCTGCCACCAATGTGGAAGGCTTTATCCGCTTGACCAATGCTGTCTGGCATTACTTTGAGCAACAAGGATACGGACACATAGCGGCTATCAGTTCCATTGCCGGCACCAAGGGATTAGGTATTGCCCCTGCCTACTCGGCCACCAAACGTTTTCAGAACACTTACCTCGATGCACTCGACCAACTGGCACGGATGAACAAGCTGAGCATCACGTTTACCGACATCCGTCCCGGCTTCGTAGCCACTCCTTTATTGAAGGATGACAATTATCCACTTTTGATGAAAGCGTCAAAGGTAGCCGCCACCATTGTAAAGGCTATCGAGCGGAAGAAACGCATCGTGGTTATCGATTGGAGATACCGTATATTGGTATTCTTCTGGAAACTTATCCCCCATTGGATATGGGTACGACTGAATGTAAGGAACTGACACCTTACCATATCATTCTGAGCAATGCGAAGAATCCGGTGACACAATGCTCCGTAAAACCATTAGGAAACAAAATAAAAGTTGAAACAATGAAAAAGACTGCAAGTTTACTCTTTACCTCCCTGCTCCTGC
>CAZFDP010000158.1:0-4846 GCA_964518185.1 uncultured Phocaeicola sp.
TGTTGGCACTGGGTCCTCCCAAATCACTCAGATAGCCCTTAAAGTCAGGCATTTCGGCGATAGCCTTCACTTCACGTAGAATACTTTCCTTGCTTCGGCTTACAATAAATTTGCCTTGATGTGCCGAGATGGTGCAGAATGCACATCCCCCGAAACATCCCCGGTGTAGGTTGACGGAGAATTTAATCATATCGAAAGCCGGTATACGTTTTCCCTTATATTTAGGGTGAGGCAAACGTGTATAAGGAAGGTCGAACGACATGTCCAATTCTCCTTGCGACATAGGAGGGTAAGGTGGATTGACCACTACCGTACAATTGCCTGTAGGCTGAAGAATACGGGCAGCTTCGTACTTGTTAGATTCTTCTTCGATGTATCGGAAGTTTTCAGCTTCCTTTTTTTTGTCTGCTATACAATCTTCGTGTGAATGTAGATAAATATCCTCCTTAGGGCTGATGCTGGGGGGAATGGCTTGCCGTCCTCTGACTATATAAACGGTTTGAGGAATGTCGTGAGGAATATTTTGACATTCTTTCATGCGCCTGCATAATTCAGTAATCGGCTTTTCTCCCATGCCATATACCAGGAGATCGGCTTCCGAATCAATCAAGATGCTTCGTTGTACTTTATCTTGCCAATAATCGTAGTGAGTCAATCGTCGGAGAGAAGCTTCAATACCACCTATAATTACCGGTACATCCGGATATAAACGCTTTAATATTTGTGAATACACAATGGTTGGATATTCGGGACGCATATCGTGCCGTCCATCCGGAGTATAGGCATCTTCGCTTCTGAGGCGTTTGTTAGCGGTATATTTGTTTACCATACTGTCCATGCATCCCGCCGAGATACCAAAGAACAAGCGTGGTTTGCCCAATTTCTTAAAATCACGTAAATCATCACGCCAATTAGGTTGGGGGACAATGGCCACTTTTAAGCCTTGAGCTTCGAGTAACCGGCCGATTACAGCTGCACCAAACGATGGATGGTCTACATACGCATCCCCACTGAACAGGATAACATCCAGTTCGTTCCATCCCCTAAGTTCCATTTCTTTCTTTGTGGTGGGTAGCCAGTCGGTTAGTCGGTATTCTTTCATTCTGCTTCCTTCACTTCTTGGTTTTCTTTTTCCCAACGGATGTATAACAGAATAAGTTGGTGCAAGCCAAAAGCTTTCATGTTATTGTGATAAATTACGTCGATACATAAATCGAGCAAATCTTTGCAATTTCCTTCGGCTGATACGATGAGCGAACGAATATTTAGCTTCAATTTATCGAGTACCGATTCGTCTACTATTCCATTGCTGTCAATCAGGTGTTGGAAAAGTGCATATTTCCGAATGGTTTGCAGATTTTCTTCTGATATTTCCATACTTCGTGTACCCGAAGCGTTTGTTTGTATAGTATACATTTTCTTCTTTTTATGGTTTATACTACAAAGTTAGGGCTTTTTATGGAATAACGATTGTTTTCTGCTTTATTTTTATTCAAAGTCCCCAATTATACTTTTCAGAAAAACGTGCCTAAAAAAAGTGGATGTGTATTTTGACGCATCCACTTTTAGATAAAAAGAGTAATCAAATGATTTCTATTCCTTGTTGTTTGCAAAGTTCCAATCCCAAATCCTTCAGCTTGAACTTTTGGATTTTACCGCTACCTGTCATCGGGAATTCCTTGATAAAGAAAATGTATTTCGGAATTTTGTAGCGTGCAATCTTGCCTTCGCAGAATTCGCGTACATCGAATTCATTCATTTCTACCCCTTCGTGAAGAATGATGAATGCACCTACTGCTTCGCCATAACGTTTGGAGGGGATACCGGCCACTTGTACATCCTTGATTCCTTCCAATTGGTAGAGGAATTCTTCGATTTCGCGCGGGTAAATGTTTTCGCCTCCGCGGATAATCATATCCTTGATACGACCTGTAATACGGTAATTGCCGTCTGCATCCTTTACACCCAAGTCGCCTGAGTGGAGGAATCCGTTTTCATCAATAACCTCAGCGGTAGCTTCAGGATTCTTATAATATCCCTTCATGGTGTTGTACCCTCGATTACACATTTCGCCTTGCACACCTACGGGACATTCTTCACCGGTTTCAGGGTCGAGTACCTTTACTTCGGTGAACTCAAAATCGCGTCCTACCGTAGTACAACGTACTTCGAATGGGTCGTCTATACGAGTGTGTGTCATACCTGGCGATGCTTCGGTAAGGCCATACACACTGGTTACCTTCATGAACATCTTTTCTTCTACCTGACGCATCAGTTCGATGGGACAGAGGGACCCTGCCATGATACCTACACGAAGACTGGACATGTCGAACATGTCGAACATCGGATGATTCAATTCGGCAATGAACATGGTTGGCACTCCATATACAGATGTACATTTTTCCTTATGGATGGATGCCAAAACCACCAATGGGTCGAAACGTTCTACCATGACTTGGGTACATCCGTGGGTAAGGCAGTTCATGGTAGCTAATACTACTCCAAAGCAGTGGAAAAGAGGAACGCATACGCAAAGTTTGTCATCCGAAGTGAATTTCATGTGCTCGCCCGTCAAGAAACCATTGTTTGCTATATTATGGTGTGTCAACATAACTCCTTTAGGGAATCCAGTTGTTCCAGATGTATATTGCATGTTTACAACATCGTGGCAATTTACTTTTTTCTTGGCTTCAATCAAATCGTCATTGTCTACATTGTTACCCAACAACAGGATTTCGGATGTATTGTACATACCTCGGTATTTTTCCTGCCCGATGTAGATGACATTCTTCATTTGTGGAAAGCGTTTACTCTTAAGGTAACCGCGCTGGCAAGTTTTGAGTTCGGGCAGCATGGTGTATACCATATTTACATAGTCATCGCTTCCGCGGTCGCCATTCACAATACACAAAGTGTGCATGTCTGAATTTTGGCAGAGATATTCCAATTCGGCCTGCTTGTAGTTGGTATTTACGGTAACGGCTACTGCACCTATCTTGGCACAAGCGTAGAGGAAAGTCAACCAATCGGGTACATTACCTGCCCAAATACCTACATGAGTACCCTTTTCCACACCAATGGAAAGGAGTCCCTTAGCCATATTGTCTACACGTTCGTTAAACTTACTCCACGTAAAACGTAAGTTTCTATCAGAGTAAACGATGTATTCTTTATCGGGTGTGGTCGTAGCCCAATGCTCCAACCAATCACCGAGTGTTCTGTTCGATAATTCCATATTCTATATTAGGATTAGATGGGTGTATAGACGACCGCCAATATTTTGGCAGCCTGACCTTCGTATCCATGTACATGATGAGGAACAATGGAGTCGTAATAAATGGTGTCGCCTGCCTTGATAACGTGGCATTTCTTGCCATGGCATACTTCTACAGTACCTTCCATAACATAGATGAACTCTTCTCCTTCGTGTGAAGATAAAGTGTATTCTGTAGAGTTGGTTGCTTCAATATCTACAATGAACGGCTCCATGTGTCGGTCGGCTTTGGATTTGGCCAATGACTGGTAGCGCATGTGTGTACGTGTATCCATTGCATTGTTTGAGAAACTGATGGTTTCTTCGTTTGTTTCTTGTTTGTGATACACTACAGCACCCATTTCATCCTGGTCGTCAAGGAAAGTTCCTAAACGTACGCCCAAAGCACGAGCTATTTTGATTAGTGGAGCCAATGAAGGAATATCCACATTATTTTCAATACGGTTTATTTGTTCTTCGGCAAGTCCGGTACGTTCTGCCAATTCAGCTATACTGATTTCTTTGGTTTCGCGTAGGGATTTGATTTTCTCTCCTACGATTTGGGTTTGATCCATATAGTAAATGTTAATTTGTTATTTGAAAACTACAAATTTATAACAAATAAATAGAATATCAATGGTTTTTATTAGAAAAAACAAGTGGATACGATATTATTTGTATCCACTTGCTTAATTTAGTCAATTTTCCCAATACTGAAGTTCTTGGGATTTTTCCCTTTGAAATCTTTATAGTAAAGTTTAATTTCACGCAAATCTTTTTCCAAATCTCCGGTAGGGTAAATCATTTTTTCCGAATAGATGCATTTCTTGGAATAGTCAATACCTATCAGCATGATGGGGATATTTGCACCTACGGCAATATGGTAGAATCCCTTTTTCCAATTAGGGTTGGCCTTGCGAGTACCCTCTGGGGTTATGGCCAAATGGAAAATTTTGCTTTCCTTGGCTATCTTTATTACTTGGTCGACTAATGAAGTGCGGTGTCCACGGTCAACGGGAATACCTCCCATCCATCTGAAGAAAGGACCTAATGGCCAGAAAAACCATTCTTTCTTCATCATAAAACCAGTATCACGCCCCACTGCTCCATAAAATAATTTGCCTATAAACAAATCCCAATTACTGGTATGCGGTGCGGCACAAATAATATATTTGTCAAGGTCAGGTGTAGTTACTTGAGTTTTCCACCCCAATATTTTATAATAAATAAACCCGAAAAAGGCTTTCTTCATATACGTTTAAATTTTGGCCAATTCGGCAGATACTTTTTCTACTTCTTTATTTAAATCTTCGCGTAATTTTTTATAGAATCCCTTTACGTTGCCCGGTTCTGTGTGGCTGATGCGTGGAATCAATGCCAATACATTGTGTACGGCTTCGACAACCACTTCACGGTTTACACCTTCTATCAAACTTGCCAGGAATAAATCGCCGGCTATATACTGAATTCTTTTCTTCAAATCTTTTCTGCTTGCCATAATTCTTACTGTTTTAGTTAGTGAATAAATCAATTTCGCGTCAAAGATAGCATTTTTATTTGGTTACGTTTTCATATTTGCAAAAAAAGAGCGAA
>CAZFDP010000159.1:0-4839 GCA_964518185.1 uncultured Phocaeicola sp.
ATCATCATTGGTAATAACTAATTCTAAATCAACTGTCATGAAAAAAATAGCATTCTATATAGGTATCCTATTCGGCCTTGTACTAGCCTCTTGTAGCGAAGCCGAAAAAGAAATACCCGTTCCAAACCAACCTGGGAATAATACCCCTAAACCGGAAACCCCTGTCATTCGCGAAAGAGAAGTAATGTTTACTACCGAAGTGCAGACCCGTGCATGTACAAATGTGGTACAAGAAATCAGCGAAGACCAAAGTCTGGGCGTTATGATGGTGTATACAACCGACACCGCCTCCAACGGCATCAAGGAAGCCATTCACAGCAACGGCCTGTGGAAGGGCAATCCAAGCATCTTAATCAAGGAAAACGATCAGGCACAGCTCTATGCGTTCTATCCTTATAGTTCCACTGTCACCTCGGGCAAGGCCATCCCTGTCGAGATGAACAGCCAGACCGACTACCTGTATGCCAAAGCTACCTCCATCAGCTACAACTCACCCAATGGCAAAGTCAGCTTCAACCACGCCATGTCCATCCTGTCGTTCAACATAGACAAGAACGTGTATAGCGGAAAAGGCTTGCTGAAATCCATCCGGATAGACGGCGACGAGTTCTATACCGAAGGAACGATGGATGTAAGTACCGGTGTCATTACTGGAGCCAAGAAAGGTGCATTTACTCTCGAGAAAGAATACACATTACTACAAGGCGGTTGGACAGAAGACCTTCCGGACTTCTTTTGCCTGCCTACCAACGTCAATGCAGACAAGGTGAAGCTCACCTTCCAGATCGACGACAAGTCATATTCATGCACACTTCCTAAGATGGGAATCGTGGGCGGAACCAAGTACATCATCCGCTTGACCCTCACAAACACCGGTATCAGCATCAACGAGAACGATGGCATTGTATCCGTATCCATGACCAACGATACCGATAGCATGGAAGTCGAGAAAGGTGTATATGGTGCCATCAGCATCCAGCACATCAACACCAAGTTCCTGGTGCCTACGTTATATTCACAAAGTGGTTTCATAGCAACCATCAATTGGGGTGACAACGCCACCGAGCCTTATGCAGACGAGCTTACCCACACCTATGCTACCGAAGGCACACACACCGTTACCATCGAGAGCTACGGAGCCGAAGAAGTCACCTTCAATAACATGGTCGGCATCAGCCAGATAGACCTGTCAAAGTTCTAAACCATGCTGCACACTTTCACACATACCATCAACGGGCTGGGGCTACCTAAAGAGTTCACCTATCCATTTCACTATACGCCCCACCCGTTGTGTGTATGTGCAGCCGAAGAGGTGCAGCACTATTTGCAGTCCCGTTCCGATTGGCACGAAGAACTGCAGCAAGGTAAGATGTTCGGTGTATTGGTAGTCCGTACGACGGATGGCACCATCGGCTTCCTGGCCGCCTTCTCGGGCAACTTGGCCGGAAGCAACCACCACGATTACTTCGTGCCCCCAATCTACGACCTCCTCAACCCTGACGGTTATTTTAAGGAAGAAGAAGCCCGGATTTCTTCACTCAGTGTCATTCTGAACGAAGTGAAGAATGACACATATCTTGAATCCCTAAAAGAAGAACGGAAGAACCGTTCCATTGCCCTCCAGCAATGGATTTTCCAACAATTCCGCCTTCGCAATGCCTTGGGCGAAGAGCAAGACATCCACACCATCTTTGCCGAAACGGCCCACCGCAATCCGCCTGCCGGGACAGGCGAATGTGCCGCCCCCAAGCTGTTGCAATATGCTTACCTGCATCAATTACAGCCATTGGCCATGGCCGAATTCTGGTGGGGCAACTCCCCCAAAGGAGAAATCCGCCGTCACGGACATTACTACCCGGCCTGTCGCCACAAGTGCGAACCCATCTTAAACTTTATGCTGCAAGGATTGGAGGTAGAACCCAACCCGCTCCTCATTTCGAATACCGATGCTACCCAACTCGAAACCGTCTACGAAGACGAATACCTGCTGGTGGTCAACAAACCTGCCGGTATGCTTTCCGTCCCCGGAAAGACCGGTCAGGCCTCCGTACTGAGCATCCTTCAGGAACGTTACCCCGAAGCCACCGGTCTGCTCTTGGTGCATCGCTTGGATATGGCCACCTCCGGCCTGCTCCTTGCAGCCAAGGACAAGGATACCCATGCCCTGCTCCAAAAACAGTTCGAAGGCAGAACCGTCAAGAAACGCTACATCGCCTTGCTCGACGGCTCTGTCACCGGGAAAGAGCCGAAAGGCTTCATCCGCCTCCCCCTCCGTCCCGACTTCGACAATCGCCCCCTGCAAATGGTCTGCTTCGAATACGGCAAGCCGGCAGTTACACGTTATGAAATCTTAGGGTCTGTCATTCAGTCCCCTTATACCCGCATCGCTTTTTACCCCGAGACCGGCCGCACCCACCAGCTCCGTGTCCATGCTGCCCACACTGACGGACTGAACTGCCCCATCGTAGGCGATCCGCTCTACGGCCAACCGGCCGACCGCCTCTATCTCCATGCCGAACGATTGGAGTTCAAGCATCCCGTAAGTGGCAAATACCTGCACATACAAAAAGCGGCTCCCTTTTAAGGAGCCTAGCTGCACCATTTGTCTCTTGCCACCTCGAAACAGGGGCATTGCTTCAGCCATTCGGTTTGTTCCACCACACCGTTTCCATTACGGTCGGGACTCAGATCGCGATGCCCACACACCCGTCCGATGCCATAATCCTTTTTCAGCGTTCGCACCAACGCCCTCAAAGAATATTTTTGCTTTTGTGTTCGGGTATCAGCCGGAACACCAAGGGGGGACAATCCCCCCTCGTAAGCAATACCGATGCTCTCGGCATTATATCCCCTGGCATGTGCTCCCACCATCTCGAGTGGACGGGTACTATGAATGTATCCATCCTTGCGGATGTAAAAATGATACCCGATGCATCGCATCCCTCGCGATCGGTGTGCCCGTAACAAATCTGTATGGGTAAAGTCGATGTCCGACCTCGTAGCGGTACAATGTATCACGATGAGCGTCAGTTTGCGTTTTACCCTACGCACGCCGTCACCCCCAGTGCTCCCGCTACTGCCGATGCTACGGCTATAATAATTTTCAATACAATTTCCCATGTGGTATTCTTTTTTTCTTCCATCTTTTCAGTTTTTTTACTAGCTACTAGTCACTAGTAGCTAGTAGCTAATTAATTACACTCCTTCGTTTTCTTCTTCCCCCTCTTCGGCTTTCTTCTCGGTTTTCTTGGCTACTTTGCTGTAGCTCAACGAAGTAAGGATGCCGCTGAGGGCAATGCCGGGACGGAAGTTGATGCGGGCCTTCTGGATGAGCGAAGGCGTATACTCTTCTTCGGTCAAGGCACCCTTACCGCTCACCCCAATCTGGAAGGTGCCGAGGTCGCCCAGGCGGACAATCTCCCCACCCTTCAGGGCATCGGTCATGGTGTCTTCCAAAGCCACCAACACCGCCTGTACATCGGCCTTGTGTACGGTACAACTTTGCTGAATACGTTCAGCTATTTCGCGGATACTTACATCGCCACTGGCTTGTGCCTGGGCATAATACTTCGGACTGGCGTCCTTGTCTCTCGGGTTCAAACGTGGAACCACTGAATACGTTACTGTTCTTGCCATAATAGTTAATAGTTGATAGTTGATAATTTATTTGAGTGACTAGTGACTAGTCGTTTTGTTATTCATTCTTTTTCTAATACAAAGATACAGCCGCTTAAAACGTCATTGTCGGGGTTTGAAGAGGTTGGTAGAGGATGGTTTACCAATGTCGAGTATTGTCGGTGTTTTAACTGATTTTCAATCGTTTAAGACAACATAATTTAGTATATTTGTAGAGGAAAACTATCAATTATCAACTATCAACTAAAGAAAATGGAAGATTTCAGATTAAAGGCATACACCAAGGCCGACCTTGCCTTGCTTTACAGTCCGCATAGCGAGACGGCCACTGCTTTACAAAACTTGTACCGCTGGATGAAGCGGAACCATGCCCTGATGACCGAACTCGATGCTGTGGGTTATAACAAGTTCCGCCACAGCTTCTTGAAACAGGAAGTAGGGATTATTGTAAAACATTTAGGGGAGCCATAAGTGGCTCCCCTAAATTATCATTCCCAATTTTGGATATTCAGGTTCGGAATTCGTTCCATATGCTTCATATTCGCAGTAACCATCGTGTAGTTATTCTGCAAAGCAGTTACCCCAATCAAAATATCAAAATCATCAATACGCTGACCTTTACTTTCAAGCAAAGCTTTGATATTTCCATATTGTTCCAAATACGGGAATATAGGTAGGACTTCAAATTTTTTCAAGACATTATCTATATCTTTAAAGTTTTCAAGCCTTCCACCTTTTGCCGCTCCGTAAAACAATTCAGCTATGGAAATTTCTGAAACAACACAATTACTGAAACCAACTTCCTTAATATGACTACGAACCATGCCTTTGTTCTTAAACATAGATATAAGCACATTCGTATCCAATAAATATTTTGTTTTCATCGTTTACCAAGTCTCTACCGTTCTAGTAAAAGTCCGTGAATCTCGTATATCTTCAGCAGAAATGTCACTCCAATCCCCACTAAAGCAAGCAAAGCAATCTTCCTCATCCGCTACCACTTCTTTTTTATTTCGGATTGAATTAGTCAGCTTTGCTATCAAGTCCAATTTATCGTCTATACTGAGCGATGACAACACACTCATATACATATCCGTTATACTCAGTTTTGTAATCATATTTGTATCCATAATCTATTATAAAGAAATTCATTTTACAAATAAACAAATTATTTCCCGAAATTCCTAACAGAAGAGGGATATT
>CAZFDP010000160.1:0-4836 GCA_964518185.1 uncultured Phocaeicola sp.
ATTATTTTTTCATTCTCAGTTTTAATTTAGCCAAGAAACGATAGATAGTATAATCACAATCAGTACATTCCATTTCAAGTTTCTCAAAGAAATGATAATCTTTCCAATTCGTACCTTTTTCTATACTCCCTTTTTTATATTTCTCTTCCCAACATTCAAAAGCTTTTGACCAATAATGGTTTAACTGTACCACTGCATTCTTTTTTCGATTGACACGATGAAAGTTCCATACAACAAACTTGCCAAAAGAATTGATTGGTGGAATTTGTATCGAATGCCATCTCACATTCATACCATGCATAGAGATGAAATCGTCAGCCACATCATATTGGGTATTATAAAGAACCTTTCCCTCTGTATATAGTTTCGGGCGACAACAGACATACTGCTCAATGACTGTTTTTCGATAATCATGCGACATTAACCCATTCGTACCAAATAATTTCCAATAGATAAGGACTACGGGGTATTTATCGTAACGCTTCAAAGTTTCAAGTATGGAAATATCCTTAATGGGACAAAAAAACTCATCTGCGTCAATAAATGCCACCCATTTCGTCTCAGACCTATAAGTTCTATACCAATTCAAATAGGCAGAATATTGCCCGGGGTATTCCGGCCAATCTATTAAGGTCAATTTTTCATCTCTGATATATGGCTTTAAGACTTCCTGATAATTATCGGTTGAATTATTCTGATACAAATAGAAATGCTCCACACCAAGCATCAGATGATACTCAATCCATTCCTTCAAAAACGGAGCCTCATCTTTAAAAATAAGGACAAAGGAAAGTCTGTACCGATAATTTCTCCTCTCCGCAGATTTAAATTCATGAATTACGCTAGCCCAAACATGATAATACAGATTGACAAGAGGATAAACCAAACGTTTCAGTCCTCTAAATTTAATCGGAGGTTGGTATCCATATTGGAAGTTACTATCTTCGTTCGTTATTTTCATTACTCCATTTTTTAGGGAGAAGGCTAATACGACCTCCTCCCCTAAACTTTCAGAGATCAATCACCTACAATACCTGAGCAATTTGTACACCAGGAACAATGAACGTTAACTACGTTCGTTTCAGTCTTTTGAGGCTGTTCTTGAACCATTTTCTTCACTTCCTGAAGAGTAGACACATCAATAATTTCTTTCATAACAAACAAAAAATTAAATTAAACAATATATTTAACAAACCCACCATTTCATTCGAAATGGAATGGTATAGAATGTACCAATTCGTAGCCCTTCAATGCCGCATATAACTTCTCCAGCTCTTCTTCTTTCAGCACGTCTTTCCGTTGCATGAAATATTGAATTTGAAAACTGGATACTACCTGCAATTCGGCCAAGAGCATTTTGCATTTCGTCATATTCCGACTTTTCACATCACCTCTATCCAATTGGTTGTAACCATAGCAGGTACGACAAAGTTTGGAAAGTGGACACTTCAGACATTCTGAATCTATAAGACATGAGTCATCTGTAAAATCAGTATTATTCATTATACTTTCTATCCCCTCCTGACCATGAACAATAGGTAGAAACAAATGACAAGGATATGCTTTTCCGTCCGTATCATATATCTGTGTATTTGTTCCTACCCCACAATTCTTTGGAGGGAACGGAGAATCATACAACAATTTATCAAACGGCAAATCAAAGGGTTGTTCTACCTTATACTGCGGATGTTCAAGATAGAACGTACCTATCTTAAGCAATTCGTTTTTGTATATTTCAGCATCTTTCTTGTCCCAATCCACACCCTCGGCCAATGAACTGGGAACGCGATATCCCTTTTTCGTCAGTTCAATAATTCCTTGTGAGTAGGTATGAAGAGTATCTTTTGAAACTGTCATCTTGAAATAAGAATTCGGCCAATTCTGTACAATATAATCCGTAGGTATCTTTTTGGCACTTACACCACGGTTAACCATTTGCATCAATTCATCCCCATCCACCGAAACGACTACTCGGAAATCATCCTTTACTTTCGTGAACCATTCAAGGATTGAAGGGGTAAAAAGTGTACCGTTCGTTGTAGTTTGAAACATCATCGGGAAAGGTAATTTCAATTCATTTACCCATTCATAAACATCTTTGATAAGCTTAAAATTAACTAAAGGCTCACCACCAAAAAATTCAATGGCTAAACGTTCATGCGCATCTCTCTCCAATTGAGCGAACAAATCAAATTCCTTCAATAATATATCCTTTGCCGTTTCAAACGACATCATGCGCAAACCTAATTCTTTATGTTTCTCAAAGCAATAAACACAATTTAAATTACAGCTATGAGTAACCATCAGTGAACAGATACGCGTAGTTTTATATTTAGATGAAGTTGTAATCATATTTTTAGTCTAATAATTCAAATAATCGATTTTGGTCTATCGGAACTTCTAATTGTATCCTTTGAATCATTTGTTCAAAAGCTATAGCATCCCGAAAATGGCAACTTGCTTTTAATGGACATTTTTCACAATCAAAACATGTCGGGAAAGAATAATTTCTCATTATGTCTTTCGGATTACTGAAGTCTTTAAGCACTTCGCCAACTGTATCTTTCGTATAAAAATGATTCAGCCATTCTGCCATATCCCCCATCCCCGTTTCTTTCGATTGCAAATAAATATAGCTACCAACACAAGCCAAATATTCGTTATAAGAGCAGCCTTGTTCTTGACGTTGCTGCATAAAATCAGCAAAATGTGTATTAGCATCGACATAGTTCCCATTCTTTACCGCAAAAAGAAATGACAAAAGGCTTTTGTTAACAAAATTCTGAGGAGCACTCTGATAAGGAGCCAACTTCAACGTTTTGTCATTGGAATAATGAACAGATATGAATTCACGAAGATCATCATTCAACCTTATGTTATATAAGGGCCATTGTTCTCCATCACGTTCATAACTAATACCTCGTTCATTGCCGACATCAAGGTCAAATGAAGCAAAATATTCAGCAAAAATATCCCCCAAACGATAGTCTTGTTCAGACAAGCCTGGTATCAAGACATGATAAGAACAAAATCCAAGGAAAGAATTGTCACGTACCAAAGGAGTATAACCACGTTCATACAAAAAACGAAGAACATTCTTAAAATCTTGCTTGGTATCACCACTCCTTCCTAATAAAGGAGAACAAAATTCATAAGTAGGCTTCCCCATAAAAAGACTTTTGGGGAAATATCCCGTTCCATCCTTTAGGCTTTTCCGGTACTCTGAGTTCCTTATACTTTCATCATTCTCTATGTTTATCGTTCCATGAATAGGATATTCCAAAAATCTCATTTGCGTATTCAAACGGCCTTGATATATTTCAGTCAGACAACGTTCCAATGCAACTTCGGCACTTAAATCAGCACCTAATCGAAACATGGTAGTCCCATTTGTGGTATTGGTCAAGATTAACCCTACAACAGGGAAACCCTTCCCTAACGACATGTCTTTCACATCATAGATATATCCCTCACGCTCCAATTGCTTTAGCCGTTCATTGACTATCGTACCTTCAAAAAAATGACGAGGAAACGAAGGAGGTGTTATATTATCGAGATAAATACGTTGCAATACATACCTTTCAAATATTTCATTGATACCCTGCAATATAGCTTCTTGTGGAGTATTACCGGCACACAATCCCGTTGAACTATTGGCACGAGCAAGAATAATAGGCACATATTCAAAATTCCTATAATTCGGATTCTCACTGAGACAAGCATATGGAACACCAAGCCATTCCATCTGTGGACTTGTATCACGTTTCATATCCATATATTCCCACGCACGATTGCTTGGTCCAATAGTAATTTCGCAAAAATGCTCATCATCTTTACAATTATAATTCGGAAATAAATATTGGATATGCCAAAAAAAACTCCTCAAACTACATTGTTCAAGTTTTTCGTCTGGAAAAAAACGAAAAGGCATTTTATCTCCATGAGCAATCTTCGTAGCATGCCTCATAGCTTCATTGACAAGAAATTTATTCTGTAACCGTTCCATCAATTCAGCATAACCACTGGCAAGTGAATATTCCGGAGTCATACCTTTACCATTAGTACCAATATCTAATGCTTCCAAGCCATAGTTATCAATTGAAATCCTACACGAATAACAAATCCCTTGATACTCATAAAAAGTTTCTCGGGTCTTAACACCAAGCAAGTTTAGAATTTCTTTGATTCTGTCCACCGTATCTTGTGGAAGCGCATCTTTATATGCCATAACCTATTAATACCAAATAGTCTGTTGCCCACATTTATTACACTCCCACAATTCTGCTGGATGTCCATCTTGGGATATCTTTTTTATAAGCCTTGTATCATAGCTTCCACTATTAGTACACTTCTTTACTCCTGACTCCTGCCATGAAGCTAAAACACCAATGATAAGAAAACCAACAATGATACCTACAATCCAATGAAAGACAAATCCAGTTAGAAAACCAAGTCCTATACCCACTATATAAATCAAAGCAGGCCATTTCCTAACAAACAGACCTAAGATTTCCTTTATAAAATAATAAAAGAACACGAGAACCACAAGACCGATTAAAATAGAAGCAATCATTCCCATATTTCTTCCAATCGACCCTCTTCCTCCCTATGAGAATCAAAACTTGCTGCTATATAAAACGAAAGACGTGGGAGTCTCTACTGTTCGCCTATCCCACGTGCGGGCTCTCGCATTGCCTTGCTCAGGATAAGCAACTCGAGTTAGCCCACGTCGCGATATATTATAACAATCTATTTGTACAAAAAAGTACAAACAGAATATAATACACCCTAAGTGGACGCTTCGGTTGCGTTTCTTCTGAGCTTTGATTTGCGAGA
>CAZFDP010000161.1:0-4755 GCA_964518185.1 uncultured Phocaeicola sp.
AAGCTACAATACAAAATACAAATACAACTAAACGAGATATTTTATGCTAATAGATGTCTTTTTATACAATTCCTTGTGCCATCATGGCGTGAGCCACTTTCATGAATCCGGCAATGTTGGCTCCCTTTACATAATTAATGTAACCATCGGCCTCTGTACCGTATTTCACGCATTGTTCATGGATGCCTAACATGATTTGGTGCAACTTTTCATCCACTTCTTCTGCACGCCAACTCAAATGCATGGCATTCTGACTCATTTCCAAACCGGATGTTGCCACACCGCCTGCATTGACAGCTTTGCCCGGTGCATAGAGCATCTTATGTTCTATGAAGGCATCAATTGCCTCGGGGGTACAACCCATGTTTGAAATTTCACCGACGCAAGTTACGCAATTCTTTATTAAATTGCAAGCATCTTCACCATTTAATTCATTTTGTGTGGCACATGGCAAGGCAATGTCCACTTTTACTTCCCACGGACGACGGCCAGATATGAAGGTTGCGCTTGGATACTTTTCGGCATAAGGAGCTACAATATCGTTTCCCGATGCACGGAGTTCCAGCATATAGTCAATCTTTTCACCACTGATACCGTCGGGGTCGTATACATATCCGTCGGGGCCGGAAATGGTCACAACCTTAGCACCTAATTCGGTAGCCTTGGTGACAGCTCCCCAAGCTACATTGCCGAAACCGGATACGGCTACAGTCTTACCCTTGATGTCAATGCCTTGAGTCTTCAGCATTTGGTTCACGAAATAAAGCCCACCAAAGCCTGTTGCTTCGGGACGAATCAAGGAACCGCCAAATTCCAATCCCTTGCCTGTAAACGTACCAGTGAATTCACGGGTGAGCTTTTTGTACATACCAAACATATAACCTACTTCGCGGCCGCCTACGCCGATGTCACCGGCAGGTACATCCATGTCCGGACCTACATGACGCCATAATTCAAGCATGAAAGCTTGGCAGAAACGCATCACTTCGGCATTACTCTTTCCGCGGGGAGAGAAGTCTGAACCTCCCTTACCACCACCCATTGGAAGAGTTGTCAATGCGTTCTTGAATGTTTGTTCAAAACCTAAGAACTTTAGGATGGAAAGATTGACGGAAGCATGGAAACGGATACCGCCTTTGTACGGGCCAATGGCATTGTTGAACTGCACACGGTAACCAAGATTAACCTGCACTTTACCTTTATCGTCTACCCAGGGTACTTTAAAAGTAAAAATACGGTCGGGCTCTACCAATCTCTCAATGAGGGATGCTTTTTCGAATTCAGGGTGTTGGTTGTAGATATCTTCGATAGAAAGCAACACTTCCCTTACGGCTTGCAAATACTCAGATTCTCCCGGATGCTTGGCTTCCAGAGAGGCCATAATTTGATTGATGTCCATAATAATACTGTTTAAGGTTTTGACAAAATGAAAATCATTTCTGCTGCAAAGGTAGGGCTTAAAATGAAATTTCCAAATTTTTTTGATAAAATTTTGGTCGGTTAGTGATAAAGTGTAAGAAAGGAGGAAGGGGGTGTTGGCGGAATGTGCGATTTTCTGTCTTTTTTGTTGCGTACGTCAATAATAATGTCGATTTTTGTAAGTAATAAATAGAATAAGCGAAAAAACATGCTCAGTAAGTTAAAATTAAATCAGTTATATTTCAGGGACACTTCTTTTGTGAACTTGATGATGAAGCGTATCTTCAATGTCTTGTTGGTGGCCAATCCGTATGATGCCTTTATGTTGGAGGATGACGGACGTATTGACGAAAAGATTTTCAATGAATACATGAATTTGAGTCTTCGTTATCCGCCTCGTTTTACGCAGGTGTCTACCGAAGAAGATGCGTGGAAGCAGTTGGATAATGCCAATTTCGATTTGGTAATAGTGATGCCAGGAACGGATAATAGTGATACGTTTGATATCGCACGGAGCATCAAGGAGAAGTATAAGCATATTCCTTTGGTGGTACTGACACCCTTTTCGCATGGCATTACCGCCCGTATGGAGCACGAGGATTTGAGTATCTTTGAATATGTGTTCTGCTGGTTGGGTAATACAGATTTGCTATTGTCTATCATCAAACTGATAGAGGACAAGATGAACTTGGAGCACGATATCAAAGAAGTGGGAGTACAGATGATTCTCTTGGTCGAAGACTCCATTCGTTTCTATTCATCAGTATTGCCCAATCTATATAAATTCGTACTGAAGCAAAGTCGCGAGTTTGCTACTGAGGCATTGAATGCCCATCAGAAGACCCTCCGTATGCGAGGACGTCCCAAGATTGTGCTTGCCCGTAGTTACGAAGAGGCTATGGAACTTTATCAGAAGTATGAGAACAATGTATTGGGGGTGATTACCGATGCCCGTTATCCGCGTAATGGGGTGACCGATCCTATGGCCGGTGTCAAACTTCTGGGTGAGATCCGGAAACGCGACCCATTTGTGCCGTTGGTATTGGAATCGTCGGAAGTTTCGAATGCACAGTATGCCAAATTGTACGAAGCCAGTTTTGTAGACAAGAATTCCAAGAAGATGAACATTGACTTGCGCGAAATTATGTACGATAATTTCGGCTTTGGCGATTTCATCTTCCGTAATCCCAATACCATGGAAGAAGTGGCAAGGGTTCGTAATCTGAAAGAACTACAGAACATTATTTTTGCCATTCCGAAGGAGTCGTTACTATATCATGTGCAACGTAATCACGTATCACGTTGGTTGTATTCGCGTGCCATGTTTCCGGCAGCCGAGTTCCTGAAACAGATTACTTGGGATTCTTTGCAGGATGTGGATGGTCATCGTCAGGTCATTTTTGAGGCCATCGTGAAGTATCGTAAAATGAAAAACCGGGGGGTAGTTGCCGTGTTCCAGCGCGACCGTTTCGACCGTTATTCCAATTTTGCCCGTATCGGTGATGGCTCGTTGGGAGGTAAAGGGCGTGGTTTGGCATTTATAGACAATATGGTGAAACGTCATCCTGAGTTTGAGGAATTTGAAAATGCTGCGGTTTCCATTCCCAAGACAGTAGTGCTCTGTACGGATATCTTCGATGAGTTTATGGACTCTAACAGTCTTTATCAGTTGGCATTAAGTGATGTAGATGATGATACCATACTGAAGGCTTTCTTGCGTGCCAAGTTGCCCGACCGTTTGGTGGAAGACTTCTTTGCTTTCTTCGATGTGGTGAAGTCGCCCATTGCCATCCGTTCTTCCAGTTTGTTGGAAGATTCCCATTACCAACCGTTTGCAGGAATTTATTCCACCTACATGATTCCTAATTTGGAAGACAAATACGAAATGTTGCGCATGCTGAGCGATGCCATCAAAGGGGTATATGCTTCGGTGTTCTATCGTGACAGTAAGGCTTACATGCAGGCTACCAGTAATGTCATCGACCAGGAAAAGATGGCGGTTATCATTCAAGAAGTGGTGGGTACCCAGTATGGTGACCGTTTCTATCCTTCCATTTCGGGGGTGGCACGTTCGCTCAACTATTATCCCATTGGGGACGAAAAGGCTGAAGAAGGTACGGTTAGCCTGGCTTTAGGCTTGGGCAAATACATTGTAGATGGTGGACTCACTCTTCGGGTTTGTCCGTATCATCCTTGTCAGGTACTACAAACCAGTGAGATGGAAATTGCACTTCGTGAAACACAAACCCAATTTTATGCCCTCGATTTGAAAAATCACGGAGAGAATTTTTCGTTGGACGATGGATTCAATCTGTTGAAACTACATGTGAAGGAAGCCGAAAAAGACGGTTCGCTTCAATACATCGCCTCTACTTATGACCCGTACGATATGGTGATTCGTGACGGCATCTATCCGGGAGGAAGGAAAGTCATTACTTTTGCCAATGTGCTTCAGCACGATGTATTCCCTATCCCGAAAATCATGCAAATGGTACAGGAATATGGTCAGAGTGAAATGCGTCGTCCGGTAGAAATTGAGTTTGCAGTGACATTGACAAAGAATAAAGCAACTTTCTATTTGTTGCAAATCCGTCCTATGGTGGATGTAAAAGCCGATTTGTCTGAAGACTTGAACCTTATTCCTGAAGACAAGCTTGTTCTGAAGAGTTTCAATTCATTGGGACATGGCATTATGGAAGATGTATTCGATATTATCTATGTAAAGACCGAAGGATATACCGCTTCCAACAATCAGCTCATAGCCTACGAAATAGAGAAGTTGAACCGCAAGTTCCTCGACGAAGACAAGCATTATGTATTGGTAGGTCCCGGACGATGGGGTAGTAGTGATACATGGCTCGGTATTCCGGTGAAGTGGCCGCACATATCAGCAGCTCGTGTGATAGTCGAGGCCGGATTGACCAATTATCGGGTAGATCCCAGTCAGGGTACACATTTCTTCCAGAACCTGACTTCATTCGGTGTGGGGTATTTCACCATCAATGCCTATATGAACGATGGAATTTATAGCCAGGACTTCTTGGATGCACAACCGGCAGTGGAAGAAACCAAGTTCCTTCGTCACGTACGCTTTGAAAAGCCTATGGTTATCAAGATGGATGGAAAGAAAAAGTTGGGTGTCGTGATGATGCCGGAATAAAAATATATTAATCAATTTCTACAAAAAAGTGTGCTGTAATTCATGTTATGGCATACTTTTTTTTACTCTTCACCACACAGAGTTTTTCTTCTATTCACCTCCATGTCAAATGTTGATATGCGTATTTTTAGAAAAAAGCACTTTATACCAGAAAATATATTATCTTTGCAGAAACA
>CAZFDP010000162.1:0-2420 GCA_964518185.1 uncultured Phocaeicola sp.
AATAATCGTCTTAGTCATTGAAGAAATTAAAAAGTTCATGCGAATTCACTCAACAAATTCTATCATATGCGAAACGAAAAACTTCATTGATTCTTTTATAGGTACCTTTCCATATTTTTCCGCAAACTCTTCCACTAAGTTGTTATTTCTCTACATTCTCTACATCTCTACAGCAGCATTGGCTATCAACGACTTATTCCATGTAGAGAACTTTTCAAGGCATGTAGAGAACGTTTTTTCTCTACATTTTCCCTACATTTATTTATATATATAATCTATACTCTCATACAAATCACATACTGTTACATTATTCACTACATATTCATCCTTGTCTTGCTTGTTCAACACGTATGAAATTACACGATATTTGCCTTCTTCTTCCAATAAATTTAAAGGATAAGTATATTGTTTGCTTATAATCTGATTGGGATTACAAACACCTAATTCATCCCCTTCCATGGATTCATGCAACACATCCTTTAAAACACCATTATGTATATAATCTGTTCCTGCACCGGTTTGAGCTTTTTCTATATTATCTTGCACAATAGCTACAGCCATTTTATAATGGCCTTCTTCCTTTAATATACATGTTACATCAACATTTAAGGAATCATTATCTTTAGAAGTTTGAATTTTAATTCCACAGGCCTTCAAACTATTACTTTCTACTTCCTTAATAAGGTTAGACAATAATGTAGAGGATGAAATTGAGGTCTGTCTACTCTTATCAAAATCTACGACAGCAACCGGTATAGCACTAACATTAAAATGTTCAACCAATTGTTTACCTGCTTCTACCTGCAACTCATCCAAATGGTGAATAGAGATGTCCACGATTTGGTTCGGGTTATCTTTTTTCAATGTCTTTATTGCATCCGACATTTTTGGACAATTGACACACCAAGTAGCTGTAAATTTCATTATTAAGAACTTACGTAAGAAATCTCCTTCCACACCAATATTATCTTGAACAACTTGAATTTCTATTACTTGCGTATCCATTCCCTGATAACAGGCCAAGAACTGATAGATTCCGGTATTTCGAGGAATAAAAGTTGAATCATCAAGCTCTACAGGAACAGCATCTGTCACATCATAAATGAGACTTTCATCCGTGACATCTACACCATTAAAATAAACTGTAAATACAACCTGCTCATTATTGTCTAAGGAAACAATGTTTCTGTCAACTATTAATTGTAAATCTGTAGCCACAATATCTTCTTTCTGTCCAACACAAGAAAAACATAAAGATATCAATATCATAAAAACAATATAAATGACATTTCTCATTTTATACCAATTTTGTTAGATTTAGAAATATAATGAAACTTGAAGATTACCACCCGTATACGCAGGTTGCCATCTACAAACACCACCAGAACAAACCATACCTTCACGATTGCGTCCATAACTTCCTGCTACACGCATCAAAGAATTAGAGAAACTAACTCCTCCTGAATAATAATGAACTTTTGTATCACCATGATTATACATGTCACTAACAAAGAAACTCCAATTGGGAGCCATATTCAGTTCTAATAAAGCAGCCATCCAATCCTTATTCAATTCCTCTGAATACAAATATTGCAATTCTGTCCGCATCGAGATGCCTGAAGTTAATTTATATTGAGCATCAACAACAAAAACATTTTGTGCATTTGTAGCAATACGGTCTCCGTGCGTAGGAGAACTCTCTTGAATATTAACAAAGAAAATTGTTTTTAATTTACGGTTCCATTTTTTCTCCACATCAAGAGTAAAGTCCCGATAGGCTAATCTATGATAAGAATAATTGCTTAATGCTTCTGGAGTAGAATAAAACATGGATCCACCAATATGCAATTTCATTCCATACTTTCCTCCTAAAGCACTACCACGTTTTATATTATAGAACACATCAACCTGCCCACCTATTTCTCCATCCAAATTAGGAGTATATGGATTTAAGGTAGCCAACATATACGTTTGTTGTTGACATAAAGCCGGTACATAATTAATTGTATTGGCAGCTGTAACACTTTGCACCGTCCTGAAAATTTGGTTCTGCATGTTATTCAAACGCCGGAAAGTCCCTGTAACAGAAAAGCCATTTCCTGAATAATTCATTTCCAATAACTGAGCATCACCTGAATTAAGTTTATATTTTTCCCCTTTAGCTACATGTTCCGAATAAAAATCTCCACTTTTATGTACATATTCTCCTTTTACAGAAAGCCCTCTGTAACTATAAGCCAATCTTCCTGAATAAGATAAAACATTCCTTGGAATAGAAAATCCATAAGCGTCAGCTAAAGCGATCAATTCATTTGGAGCAGTCTTTTCATAACGATTCACGATACTACCTTCTAACACAAACGTGTGAGGAGAATCTTCCAACAACAGTTGATTCAAAGATAACGACAAATCACCTCCAA
>CAZFDP010000162.1:2520-4724 GCA_964518185.1 uncultured Phocaeicola sp.
TCGCCTACAGTCATTCCCCAATTCTTGTCTGTCCACGATAAATATTTATATGGAACACCAAACCCTTCCAATTCTTGTTGAAAACCTTGTAGTGGATGGGGATAATATTCCATCTGCAAACCCGCTGAAAACTTACCCAACGTATAATCCAATTTGAGGTAATTATTAGAACCAATTGGATTTTTCGGTGCTTCCGAGTTTATTTCATCGTCATCTACATACAGAATGGTATTCGATTCTAAACTACCTTTTAGTATTCCTTGTGCCTGCACCGAAATACAAGCACCTATAAGAAATACAATTATAACTCCTATTCGAAGCCTTTTTATTCTCATTTTAGATTCTTGATTATTTTAAACAACTCTTCTTCATCTCCGGGTTTATATCCTACATGGGTATAAACTTGTTTTCCTTTCTTATCAAACACAAACACATGTGGAACCATCGAAACATTCATCAAACGTCTGAATTCTGAGTTTACATCAAAGAATACATCAAACATGTCCCATCCTCTCCCAGATGCCAAAGCCTTAGCACGAGCTAACGAACGACTATCATCAATAGATACTGCTATGACACGGAAAGGTTTTTCCTCATTCCAATCATCATAGTTCTCACTTAACGTATCCAATTCCTTTAAACACGGTTTACATGTTGTAGACCAAAACGAAACTATAAAAGGGGTTTCATTATCTATCCATGAAATCGTATTTACATTTTTCCCTTCATTTGTTTGAATTCTTACATTCGGAATGTCTTGAGCAATGGCTGCTATCGCAACCATTGCTATCATCAAAATCAAATAGATTCGTTTCATGAATTCATTCTTATTCCACAAATTTTACATCCGCCTTTACACCAACTTTTTCGGATAAGCTATTATCCACATAATAGTTACGTTCTTTAACCGTTGAAATTACGGTCTGCTCTCCGTATTCACGCTGTACATACACCAATATACGCAAATTATCTTTATTACATACCGCAGGTATAGTACCCTTATAACTGAAATCTTTTCTCGTATAATTATCTGAGACAGAAAATTCATCACCTTTTATTTCAGACAAAGCCAATCGAGCAATATCATTATGAACATAGCTATTACCATATCCATTTTGATATCCAACAATCCCACTTTCAAGCAACAAAACTGTAATCTTATATTTATCTGCCTTCTTAATATACAGTTGTACATAAACTTCTAATTGATTATTCGAAATATAAGAATCGAAACCGATTCCTGTTTCTGTTCCGTATACCTTTTCTGTTTCTTCCATTACATTAATAATATCGGCCTCTGTATGTTCCCGGTTATTAACTCGGAAACGACCATCAATAACTCCTCGAGGAGTGGCATAATCTACATATTGTTCTTGAAGCTTTTCAGTATCATCAAAAAGCAATCCTCCAGAACAATGCAAATGAACAACCTCAAATTTATCAGGCTTCATACCTTGGGTTTCACTAAATAGAGTTTCCATTTCTGGACAATAGCCACACCCATCTGACGTAAATCTCATGGCCAAGGACTTATGCCAAAAATCTTTTGTTTTCCAAGATTCATCATCATTCAACTTTGCTCTCTGAAATACAGTTACGGGGATACATTGTTCATTTTCATTACAAAAGACTATCACACCTTGACGTTCTTCCTCCTCACCGTTTTCCTGTATCTGAAATACATGAATCTTTTCTGTAACGATTCTAGAAGACTCTGTTGTCTTTTCCGTAATCCAATTAGGCATCGAACTAATATAATAACCCATATTTGCAGCTACATTCACGCTAATCTCACCTCCATTAGCCGGCATACTAAATTCTTTTTGAGACAATTTAAAAACTGGCAGATTGTCATCATAAGGAGTTTCCGCGATTCTTCCATTTAAAATCGGATATCCTGTCTCTTCACTGTATTTCCATCCATAAAATTCCATTCCATCAGCCTTATTGTCATCTGCCCAGGCCTGAAGAGCATCCAATACTTTATAATAAGTTTTTTGTTCCGTAGAAGAAACATAAAGTGCAGTATGATGATTATCCTCACCTTTAATTATAGCTTCAGACAAACCATAGCAATTATTGGTTCTCCCTCTACTTTCCGTGACACCAACACCTATCTCCATTCCCATTTTCTTATCAGCATCATAAAGCCAATAGCAATAAGATACCGTCGAAGAATTCAGTCCACAGATACTACCCACATA
>CAZFDP010000163.1:0-4713 GCA_964518185.1 uncultured Phocaeicola sp.
TCCCATGCATGGTGATAAAGCCCAGTCTTGGCATCGTAAGTATGTTTGTGGCAGATGGTGAATTGCTTCACGGCTTCGTCAATCCATTCGGGCTGATTGAATTCGGCTCCATAGTGGGCCAAGAAAGGAGAGCCCATATACAGGCCATCGAGCCATATCTGGTGGGGGTAGCAAAGTTTGTGCCAATAACCTCCCTCCAAAGTGCGGGGGTGTTGCTTCATTTGCTTCACCAGCAAATCCATGGCCTTACGATATTTTTCGTTGCCTGTCTGCTTGTACACATCGAAGAGTACTTTACCCGAATTGATGTAGTCGATGTTGTAGGTAGACATGTCGTACAGATGGATGTTGCCGTCTTCGAACACAATGGTGTCGGCCCACTGGGCTACATAGTCATAGTATTTGCTGTCGCCGGTGGCCTTCCACATATCGAGCATGGCGCAACAGCCCACTCCTTGTGCATAACCGAAGAACAGACGCTTGCCATGATCCAGTTGCCAAGCTTCGGGGAAGCGCTTCATTTCACTGTCGGCAAACCATTTGGCATAATGGTTATATGCGGCTTTGGCACTGTCTGTTACTTGATAGACTGCATTTTGCAGAAAATCGGGGACAGCTTGTTGTTGCTGGATTGGCTGGCAGGAGAGTAAAAACATAACTGCCAGAGTGGAGGGGATTATTCTTTTCATGGCTTTTGTTTTTTTATGGTTGTTTTTGCAAAGGTAATTAACTTTTTCGTAGTCATTCCATTTTGGACTTTTATTTTTTGTATTGTACAAATAGGCGAAGCAGCAGCCATGCTATAACGTATGTTGTGGCAGCTACCATAAAAACGGCATAATAGCTGTTGGTAATCTCAAGGATAAGACCCACTGATGATGCAGCAATAATGCCGCCCATACTTCCGCTAAATCCGGCTATGGCAGTCATTGTTGCTACTTGGCTTTTAGGATAGTTGTCGGAAACAACTGTATAGATATTGGCGGCCCAACCTTGATGCGCAAAACATGCCAGACTGATGATGGCTATGACTACCCATAAGGTGCTTACTGATGGAATCAGTGATACTGGTAGTACCATAAGTGCACAGACAAGCAGACCGGTATAACGAGAGAAGGCAGCTGTACGTCCCATACGCATCATTTTTGATGAAATGTAACCTCCGACTATTCCGCCAAAATCGGAAACTATGTAGATAATGACAATGGGTATCTGCATGGCTGTAAGGTCCATGTGAAAGGTCTTGCTGAGGAAGTCGGGTGTCCAGAAGAGGAAAAACCACCATGGCCAGTCGCATACAAAACGTGCCAGGCAAATGCCCAGTGTGGTACGTCGTTTGAACAAATGCCACCAAGGTTGTTTTTTGTCATTCTCGCCATCTTCTTCATTTTTGTCTTGGTGGATATAGTCAAATTCTTCTTTGGAAAGGCCTTTAGCTTTGGTTGGTATCTGATAAAATATCAACCAGAAGATTATCCATATAAATCCTAATAGCCCTGTAGCAATGAATGCTTCCCGCCAACCATATTTAACTGTAATGTATGTCACGATGAGAGGGGCAACAATGGCACCGATGTTGCTTCCTGAATTGAAAAGTCCGGTTGCAAATGCCCGTTCCTTTTTAGGAAACCATTCGGTTATTGTCTTGATGGCAGCCGGGAAATTGGCCGATTCGCCAATACCCAGCATGAAACGGGCAGCGGCAAGGTGAAAGAAATTGGAGGCAGCGGCATGAAGGCAACCGGCCAGACTCCACACGGCAATGGCAATGGAATAGGATATACGTGTACCGAATTTGTCGATAAAACGGCCTGCGAGCAGCATCCCTATGGCATACGCTGCCTGAAAAGCTGATACAATATATCCATATTCTGCTTCACTTAGCGAAATGTCTTCAGAGATAACAGGTTTTAGCAACCCTAATACCTGACGGTCAATATAGTTGATGGTTGTTGCAAAAAACAACAAGGCGACAATGCGCCAACGGTATTGTTTCATTTTTGTGAATAGTTTTGATTCTTAAAGTTCTTTCAGCTTGTTATAAACGTATGTTTGTTCTTCAGGAGTATCGCAATATGTAACGACAATTAGTTTTATGCCCGGTTTCCACAGTTGTTTTACTTTCTCAATGATAAGCGAGGGTTTGCCTACTATTCTTGCATTGAGTATCACGCCTGTGCCGGCGAATGCATCGGCATAACCATGGGTAGGATTGGCACCAGGGTCGGTTGCAAGTGAGAAGGCTCCATCGGCCATGCGTATTCCTTCTATATTGACAATGCCTTTTTTCTTTCCGCTCCAATTTCCGCAAGAATGGAATACCGGACCGCCGAAAGGCATACCGGCCTTTACCATTGGAGGAACGCACATGTCAAAATAAATGTCGTCGGGCATCATGGTGATGGTATCGTCGGACATTCCAAGACCTGTAAACATTCGGCTCGATGCAAAGCCATGGCCGGGGCGGGCGAGGGCATTGCCTATTATTTTCTGTTGCTCCATGGTGAAGTCGGTCAGCAATTGGGATGTACGTTCCAATGCTGTACGCATGTCATTGGGATTTTCGTAAAAGTCGAGGTAGAATTGGTTGCTGTCAATAATGTTGCTCACGGTATTCAGGGGGGATTGGACATCGCAGAACGACATGGGGATGCGTCCTTGGGTCTGCTCTACAAAATAGCGGGTCATGTCAAGAGTGTATTTCCCGATATTTGTTTCGGCTACAGGAATGTATGGGGCATTCACCAGTTCGTTGACCGATGCAAATTTCCCATTTACAGCCGGTGCCTGTCCGGGTTCCCAGATATAGTCGAACCCATATGCTGAAGCTACAGTGCCCAATCCGTGCCATGGCTCAATGAAGTTGGCGATGTCTGCTTTGAACTTCATGCTTTCCTTTAATGCTCCTAATTGCCATTGCAAGGATTTCTCCATATCGCGGGAGTCGGCTGCAAATACTTCCTTCACTCGCATGCGTCTGTAAACAAGTATTCCTTCGTCGGCATTCCAAAACTCTTTGCAGCGTTCGTCCAGTTCTGAGGCATAGTCGGCATATTCGTTGAGACAGAAGTCTTTAGGTTGAATGGGATGGACGATGGTAGCTTGGCTGTCGGCCACACTGAAGTTGAAACTGTCGTTTATGGCTTCGGCTTCTTCGTGCCGCAATTCATCGGCAATGTGGTAGATGTCCCTGATTCTTTCGTCGGATACCTTATCGTCCATGTTTACGCAACATATTCCGACAAGTGTCCGGTCTTTGCCTGCTGCATCAACCCGTTCCTTGATAATCTGGCGCAACTCTTCTTTAGACTTTGTTTCAATGTCTACAGGGTTCAAACGGATATTTAAGAAGGTGTTTGGCAGATGTTTGCGAAGATGTGTTACATCCCCTCCCCAACCAAGGTCAAGAAAAGCCAGACGCTCTATCTTGGCAAATTCTTCGGCATGCCGGTGAGGGTCTTTGCCGCAGTAATGAATGCCGTATGGTTGGTGTCGCTTGCTCCATTCAATATCAATGGGCAGTATGAAGTCACGATAATCCTGTTCTGAAATCATGGTGTGCGAGCATTCGGAATGGATGGCAACGGGATGGTCGAACAAGCGCGCCGAACGGTTGACGGAAATGGATGAACTGCCGGTAAGGCTTTGTACATACCATATGAACTTGTCTATCACGTTTGCAATCGAACGGAAATAGCTTTTCACCTCTTCCGGGCGGGTTATCATATCGGTAAAAATCTCTTCTCCTCGCACATCGATGGCAAGGTTGAGCACTCCTCCCCAGTTGATGTCGCCTACCACATATCCGTATTTGGCCTTTAGTTGGTCTATTAATCTGACCAACTTTCGGAATGCTTCCGATTTGAAAGCGGCCGACTCGTCTATCTTCAAATCTTCACGATGGGCACAGATAACTTGAGGGGCGGAATCTTCGAAATATTCTATCTTACATCCCAACATTTCAGAGAGCAGATAGCCGGATGCCAAGTGTACGGCACCTATCTGAGGCAAATCTTTCAGGTGGTCTTCTCCCAATCCTAAGTCGCCAAAACGCTCATATAGCACTTGTTCCATGAGTTTTTCGTCTTCCACTCTTCTTTGGGGGTCGTAGAAAAAACTTTCATCGAACGATATACCGGCATTCTTGTTCCACCATGATGGATGTAATACGATGTCTACTGGTAATTTCTTAGAACAGAGTTTTTGCATGCGTATTGTTTTTCATGATTCTTTTGCAAAGATAGTCAACTTTTTGAAAAACATTGTTTGTAGGTTACAAATTTACATTCCACCTTCTCCAATCTCCGGTCGGTGGCAACGGTAAAATCACTGTCCTAAAGCGGTTCTATATTCCCACGGCTGGAATATATATTCCCACGCTGGCAAAATATATTCCCACGGTGGGAATATACATTCTATCCTCGTACTATTTTTGCCCATTCTCGTGCCATTTTTTGCCCTTTGTTGTTTCTTTCTCATAAAGGTAATTTAAAACAGTAAGTAAAGGCAGAGCATTTGTTGATTCTGATGGGAAATATGGTAAAAATAGGAGGGAAGGGTATTGTAAAAAAAATAAAGGGACGTGCCCTTTATTCTGGACACGTCCCTTTATAATTAGGTAATTTGGAAATTACTGACGATAATTTTCCAACTGTTCTGCAGTAAACTTGCGGATGAAATTGAAATGCTTTTCAATTTCTGCTTCAGCATAGT
>CAZFDP010000164.1:0-4701 GCA_964518185.1 uncultured Phocaeicola sp.
ACCAAGACCACGGAACGGCCGACGACAAATTGCGAACACTCTATTACGAAGGACGTATCTATATGAACAAAGGGGATAAAGACCCTTCCATGCGAGCATTCATCAAGGGTAAGGAACTGAAAGACGAAATGACCGACACCCTGACCTATGCCAATCTGCTTGTAGCGCAAGGAACCTATCTTTATTCATCCTATAAGATAGACGAATTTATCGACAACAACTTGCAGGCTGCAAAGCTGTATCAAGCCATCGGTCGTTCGTATTACCAAATGACAAGTTTGACAAACGCCTTAGATGGTAGCATTATCAACCAAAACAAGCAATTGGCTGACAGCATTATGACTTGTTGCAAGAACAACATTAAGGAGCATCCCGACTATGGAAGTTTAATGCTTCCTCATGTCATATCCTACACGATCGTTTTTGAATCAGATGATGAAATAAGAAATGTTATACATTCGGTATATAACAACAATAAATTATCCAATCAAGCCAAACTAAACATCGCATACGGATATTCCAAAATAGGAGAAGCGGATAAAGCCCTCCAAGTTTTGGAATCAATGCATACTGAAACTTTGGACACCACCTCCTTAAGATACCTTTCCATCAAAACGGACATTCTTGCAGCAAACGGTAAATATGAAGATGCGTTAAGTCATTACAAAAAGTATTCAAGTACATTGGGGAAAAGGCACCAAGCCTTATTCTCGCAAGACTTATTGTTTGCACAAGAAAGGCATAACCTGGAAGTCACTTCTTTGATTGAAATTCAGAAGAGAGACCGACTGATAGGGTACGGCATCTGTTGCGCCTTCGTACTGCTATCCATCATCGCACTGATTTATTATCGCTATCGGGCAAAAAACGCCCAACTACGGCTTGAACAGGAAAACCTCAGCATGAGAATCTCACAATTGGAATCCGAGAGCGAAAATTTAAAGAACCTGCTTTCCAGCCAGAAAGAGTTACCAGAACCTATCACCGAAGCCATCAGGATTCGGATTGAAATGCTTAACTCTCTACTGGCAGCACAGATTTCCGACAATGAAAAGTATGCCAAGTCTTATTGGGCATGGATGGATGAAATTCTGAAAGATAAGGATGCCTTTATGGATACTACCCGATTGGCCTTCAAGGCATCCCATCCCCGATTCATGAACTATCTGGAAAAACACGGGCTGACCGAAGCTGAGCAGAACTACCTCTGTCTTTATGCCATTGGACTTCGCGGGAAAGAAATCGGCGAATACATCCAACTGAAAAGACATTACCACATCAGCAGCGACATCCGTAAGAAATTAGGTATTGACGAACACGAGACCAACATTGGAATATACATACGGAAGCTGATGAAAAGCCTTTAAAATAAGTTTCAACAAGCATTGGCTGAAAGGGTGATTTATGAACGTTATACAGTTCATAAATCACCCTTTCATTTGATGAAAATGGGAATCCTGTCAAACTTTCAAATAAACCGCATTGCCAAAATCACCCCACCGATTTACAAATCATTGATTTCCAATCAAATAAAAATCACTCCGTCAAACTTTTCATTTTGCATGAAAACTTTGTTTATCTTAATTTTGCATTAGTTTCAAACAAAAAAACAGTAATTATTATGAAAAAAGCAATCTTATTGTTTAGTGCAATCATAGCCTTTGCACTATCCGCATGGGCAGAAGATACAACGGACGTATTTAGGAACAACCGATTTATTATTGGTGACGTTATGGAAAATAGTATTAACGAAATATGGAATTCTAACAAAGCAAAATCCTTGTATTTTATCAAACAGTCAGATATACCAGAGGATTCATTGTGTCATACGTGTAGCATGTTCAAAGAATGCAGATCTTTAAAACAAGTTTGTTATAGAGAAATCATTAAGAAATATGGTTCGGACAAATGGTATTATCCAGACGTTAATTGTCCTTTCAGTAAAGATGCTAAAAATTAAATAACTTATTTATAATATGAAAACACGATTTTATATGCTCTATTTGCTTTGCCTAATAGGGCAAGGAATTATTATGGCTCAAAACACATTTCAGGGGAAAGTCGTTAATGAAAATGGCGAGAGTATTTTTTTAGCAAATGTTGTACTAATGAATAGTTCTGATTCCACATTTCTTGCCGGTTGCACAACAGATGAAAATGGTCTGTTCAATTTGGCAGTTTCATCAAATGGCATACTTCGAATATCCCATATTGGATATGTAAGTAAATACATTCCCATTACAACTGACAAATATTTGTCTGTTGTAATGGAAACTGATGCTGCAAAATTGAAAGAAGTTGTAGTGAGATCACCAAACCCCATCACGACCATTGAAGGGGATGCGCTCGTAACGAGAATAAAAGGTACTGTCCTTGCAAAAATAGGGTCAGCAAAAGATGTATTGGGGTTATTGCCAGGGTTAATAGACAACCAAGGTTCAATTGAAGTATTTGGGAAAGGAAGACCTACTTATTACATCAATGGCCGATTGATACGTAACACTACTGAAATTGACAGATTGAAGTCTGAAAAAATAATAAAAGTTGAAGTAGTTACAAATCCAGGTGCAAGATATAATGCTACGGTCAATTCTGTTATCAGAATAACTATAGAAAAGGCAAAGGGTGAAGGCATCTCTATAGATAGCAAGACTCAAATAGGGTATAAGGACTATTTATATGGAGATGAAGAAATAAGCCTTAATTACAGAAAGGACAATTGGGATGTTTTTGGTATGCTTGAATATGAAAGGGCTAAGACAAAAGGAAACAGTTTGAACATACAGAACACATGGTTATCATCTCATTATATGCAAAATATCGGTTTGATTTCAAAGAAAACTTCACAATTGTTGGGTGGTCAGTTAGGTTTCGCTTATTCGATTTCCTCAAAACATTCTTTTGGATTATATTATAAAGCTTCCCATAAAGATGATGACGAGAAGTCTGTTTATGATGCTGAATCATGGATAGAGAATGACCTTTCAGAAATTTATTTGATAGATCAGCAAACAGATGAAAAGAATACGGAAAATCTTGTGGACAGCTATTATTCAGGGAAAATTGGAAAATGGACTTTGGATGCGTCTTTTAACGCACTGTGGAAAAATAATAATGAAAACGATTATTCTATAGAAACAAACGATGGAATGAAGAGTAGAAGAATTACAACGAACAATGACATCGAATCACGTCTGTATGCAGGTGAAGTACATGTGTCGAGACCTTTGTGGAAAGGGGTTTTTAAATTAGGTACGATGTACACCGATAGTAGACGTGAAGACGGGTATTATAATCCAGAAACAGTTGTTGATAATAGTGACAATCGCATTGACGAAAAGAATACAGCCTTTTATATAGAAACTGCACAAAAGTTAGGTAAGATGAGGTTTCAGGTGGGAGTTCGATATGAACATGTAAATAATGAGTATTTTGACCACAAACAAAAAGTCTCGGAACAATCACGTAACTATGACAAAATATTTCCATCGGCTTCCGTTGTTTTCCCTGTAAAAAAGAGCATCTTTCAACTGAGTTATACAAAAAAATACAATCGTCCACATTATTCACAATTATGCAACAAGATTTCTTATGTCAACCGTTACTTATATCAAAGCGGAAACCCTTTGTTGCAAACTTCATTCAGCGATAACATTTCCTTTAATTACAAATATGGTTGGTTTATGTTGACGACTAACTATTCTCATGTTGAGGATAAGATAATAACTTCTTGTGTTCCTTATAAAGGGAATAATACCATTACTATATTAAAGAATGAAAATTCCAATTATGATTTAGACAATCTTCAAGTGATGGTTTCGTTGACACCTTCATTTAGTAATAAATATTATCCAGCACTGAATTTCGGAGTATTGTCACAATTCTATTCTGTAGATTATTGTGGAAAGAAAAAAGATTTGAAAGATCCAGTAGGAATCATACGTTTCAACAATGTGCTGGCTTTATCAAAAGAGTGTTTACTCAATATTAATTTCAGTTGGCGTGGTAAAGGACATACTGAAAATATCAATGTCGGTGATAGTTGGTTTATAAATATAGGATTGACGAAGACATTGGGAAAGCATTGGAATTTGAAGCTGGCGGCGAATGATATTTTCAATTCAGCAAAAGCCAGCACGTATACCACTTATAGCGATGTAAGAGATATTTATATCAGAAAAAACGTGAGCACACGTAGTGTAGAATTTACTTTACGATATAATTTCAATAAGACAAAATCCAACTATAAAGGCAAAGGAGCCGGTAAAACGGAAAAAGAAAGGCTGTGATTAATGAATAATCAGTTTGAGTGTATATTTCAGCACGATACGATGCAATGTGGCATCACCTGCCTACAGATGATATGCAAGCACTACGGGAAGGAGTTCTCCATCGAGACCCTTTCCCGCTACTGCTTTGCCACTACCGAAGGCGTATCCCTTCTCGGCATCAGCGAAGCGGCAAACAAGTTGGGCTTGCATAGCATTTGTGGCAGAGTTTCGATGGAGCAGATGCAGGAAGCACCTTTGCCCTGCATCCTCCATTGGAACCAGAACCACTTTGTGGTGCTATACCAACAGAAGCGGGGAAAGAAGTTCTACATTGCCGACCCGGGTAAGGGACTGGTGACTTATAGCCGCAAAGAATTTGTGGAACATTGGATTAGTACCCGTTCGAAAGGCGAAGAAAAGGGGATTGCGA
>CAZFDP010000165.1:0-4675 GCA_964518185.1 uncultured Phocaeicola sp.
CCTTTTACAAAACGACGTTTTAGCAGCCATAAAACATCGTTTTACCATTTGCTTTTATGAATGCCTTAGTTTGGTGAATAATTTCATTTTTATTCTTATCTTTGCGTTTCCAAAATTTAAAGATATGAGTAAAAAAAAGAAAAAGAATCCAACTGCAAAATGGATAATAGCCATTATTGTTATCATTGTCCTGATTGGAGGTAATAGTTTTCGGTCTTTCACCGAAAAGATTACCCAAGAAATGGTACAAGAATCAAACAAACGGACAGTTGCCGAAGGCTTGGAAATACCTGTAACAAAAGCAGGAAACTCCGGACAAATTATTGTACATACCGGATACACCCTCTCTTATAGCAATCAGACCCGTACCCCGCAATGGGTGGCATGGGAATTGACCAAGGAAGAAACACGGGGAGATGTAGAACGCAGTACCGAATTCTTGCCCGACCCCAAAGTAATAGGCACCCAAGTCGAAACATACGATTACTCCCACTCAGGATACGACCGCGGGCACATGGTTCCTGCCGGCGATATGAAGTGGGACAAACAAGCCATGGAGGAATCGTTCTACATGAGCAACATCTGTCCTCAAGACCACAATCTGAACAAAGGCGACTGGAATGATTTGGAAATGAAAACCCGTGAATGGGCACGCCGTTACGGCAAAGCATACGTTGTGTGTGGCCCTATATATAAAAAGGGTAAAGCCATTGAACGTATAGGCAACAATCAAGTAGCCGTCCCCCACGCTTTTTTCAAAGCCATCCTTATATATATAAAGGATTCACCTAAAGTTATGGGATTCTATTTCGAGAACGAATCCGGCCATCAGGATTTGCAAGAATACTTGGTTTCGATTGACGAGCTGGAGAAGTTGACAAGCCTGGATTTCTTCTCTCTCCTACCCGATGAGGTGGAAGAAAGAATTGAAAAAACAACCGCCAAGGAGTTACCATAAAAGAGAGTGTGTCGAAATAGAAATTTCCTATCATTTTGTTGTGTCATTCTGAACGAAGCGAAGACGAGTTGTTGAAGACTCGGTCCGAAAAATCTGTTTACATAAAGTGGATGGAATCAGATCCTTCGCAATGCTCAGGATGACATATTGACAGGGAATCTCCATTTCGACACAGCCCTTTATATAGTTGAAGCATTACTTCACTTCGAGCACTACGATAGACTTAGCCGGAAGAGTCACCTTCAAAGCACCCTTGTTAATCTTGGCACCATTGAAAGCCTTCGGAGCAACCACATTGGGGTTTTCAAAACTATTGTAGTCGGCAATGTTCTTGGTTGTCAGAATTTCACCGGTTACATTCTTCACCTTCAAACCTTCAAGGTTGATGTCAATTTCCTGTGCTTCGTCCAAATGTACATTCGACAAAGAAATATGAATCACACCATTGGCATCGCGTGAAGCGGTAGCACTTACCATAGGAACGATACGGTCATTGCGTACAATTTCGCGTTCGCACTTCAAGTCCAAAGGCAAATAGGTAGCATCCTGATGCACATTATACATACGGAATACATGGTAAGTAGGAGTCAACACCATCTTATCTTCCTTAGTCAATACCATGGATTGAAGTACATTGGCAATCTGAGCAATATTGGCCATCTTGATACGATCTGTATACTTGTGGAATACATCCAAAGTCAACGAAGCTACAAATGCATCGCGCATAGTATTCTGCTGATACAAGTGGCCACGTACAGTACCCGGTTCTTCATCCCACCAAGTTCCCCATTCGTCAACCAACAAATCGATTTGCTTCTTAGGGTCATACTTATCCATAATGGCGATATGTCTCTTGATAACCGGTTCTATTTCAAGACACTTGCCCATTGTCCAATAATGGTCTTCTTCATTGAACTGAGTGGCAGAGCCCTTGCTGCCGTTCCAACCCAACACAGTATAATAGTGCAAAGAAATACCATCCATACGGTGACCGATGTTCTTCATCAGCACTTCTGTCCAGTTATAGTCATAGTCGCTGGCACCACTGGCAATCTTATACAAACGGTTGCCATCATAGTTACGGCAATAAGTGGAGTAACGACGATACAAATCCGAATAATATTCCGGACGCATGCTACCGCCACATCCCCAACTTTCATTACCTACACCAAAGAATTTAACCTTCCATGGCTTTTCACGGCCATTTTCCTTACGGAGCTTCGCCATCGGGCTACCTTGTTCAGAGGTCATATATTCTACCCACTTGGCCATTTCTTCTACACTACCGCTACCTACATTACCACTGATGTAAGGTTCGCAACCAATCATTTCACAAAGGTTCAGGAACTCATGTGTACCAAAGCTATTGTCTTCTACAGTTCCACCCCAGTTGTTGTTCACCATACGAGGACGGTTTTCACGAGGACCGATACCATCCATCCAGTGATATTCATCGGCAAAACATCCACCCGGCCAACGGAGTACAGGCACCTTCAATTCTTTCAAAGCTTGAAGCACATCGTTACGATAGCCATCGGTATTCGGAATATTTGATTCCGGTCCTACCCACAAGCCACCATAGATACAAGTACCCAAGTGCTCGGCAAACTGACCATAAATATGCCTGCTGATTATTTCCTTTCCCTCGTTGGGACGAACAGTAATTGTTGATTTTTGCTGGGCAAACATCGGCATTGCCGCCATGATTGCCAACCCTACAATTGTCTTTTTCATGGTTGTAATTTTATAAAATGGTTACTAAATTATATCTTTTGATTTCCAAAATTAATAAATTACAAGGGATTTATGCAAGAATTTTCACCTTTTTAGGTGGACAAAAGATTCAAAAAGAAGAAAAAACAGGATATTTGCCTATATTTGCACAAAAAATGTACCATGGACAAAAGAAAACGTAACATACTTTCCGGCATCATCGCTGCAATTATACTTTTGGGAGCCATTGGTGGAGGAACCATTTATAACCTGTTTTTCTCCCACCCTTTCCAAATTTCGGAGATTACCTATATCTATATAGACAAGGATGACAACATTGATTCTGTCTATACAAAAATCATCAAGAACGGACACCCTAAAAGTATGAAAGGATTTGAATGGCTGGCCGAGAAGAATGATTATGCCAACCATATAAAGACCGGAAAATATGCCCTCAAGCCCGGCGATAACATGCGACACCTGGAAAGACGACTGAATATGGGCTATCAAACCCCTGTCAACCTTACCATCGGAAGTGTACGTACATTGGACAGAATCGCCCGTAATGTCAGCAACCAACTGATGATTGATTCAGCAGAAATAGCCCGTCTTTTGGCAGATACAGCCTTTATACACACATTGGGATACAATCCACAAACGCTTCCCGCCCTGTTCATCCCCAACACTTATGAAGTATATTGGAACATGAGTGCCGAAGATTTCATCAAACGAATGGTAAAAGAACATAAAGCATTCTGGAATGAAAAACGCCTGAAGAAAGCCGAAGCCATCGGGCTCACTCCCACCGAAGTGGCAACATTAGCCTCTATCGTAGAAGAAGAAACTGCAGTCAATGCCGAAAAGCCCATGGTAGCAGGCCTCTACATCAACCGTTTGAAAAGAGGGATGCTTCTGCAAGCCGACCCTACTGTAAAGTTCAGCCTACAAGATTTTGGTTTGAAACGTATTCTTTACAAGCATCTGGAAGTAAACTCACCCTATAATACCTATAAATATGCCGGACTTCCTCCAGGCCCCATCCGCATACCTTCCATCCAGGGACTGGAAAGTGTATTGAACCATGCACACCATAAATATCTGTATATGTGTGCCAAAGAAGATTTTTCGGGCACTCATAACTTTGCGGTAACCTCTGCCCAACATGCAGCCAATGCCCGCCGTTACCAGCAGGCATTGAACCGAAGAAATATCAAATAGAATACTGACCTTTGTTTTTGGTACGCTTGCCATACTCAATGGCATGGTGAGGACATGCATGATAACAAGCCAGGCACATGGTACAATGTTCTCCCCATTGTGGTTTGCCTTCTACCTTTATATTATGTACCGGACATTTATGGGCGCACAAGCCACAAGCTGTACACTTATCTGTTGCCTTGAAAGGTTTGGGCGACATCAGGAACTTTCTGAACAAGCCACCCAACACATAAGTCTTTACCCATGGGAATGCCCCTTCATAACAGCCATGCTTTTCCATGATTACCCGTTTAGAGAGTTCATCGCCAATAAAATCCACCCTGGCAGACGCATTCTCCATTTTCTGTTTCAATTCGTCTGCCCCATCCACATCAAATCCCGGCAAACAAACATAGGTATCAGGCATCAGGATAGAATAACTGGCATGACATTTCCACCCCTTTTTCTGAAGAGCTGACATAAATACACTGGCAGTCTTACCCGTATCATCGCCACATGTACATACAAAATACACGTAATCAGGCTTTTGCTTCAGCTTTATGGCATGAACAAAGTCGAGCACAATCTGAGGCGGTTCCCATCCATATACAGGAAACACAAAGCCCAAGCGCTCACCGGGAGAAAGTGTATATTCCTTGTCCAATCTAATTTCTTCTGCTATCGGCAGCACTTTGTCTTGAAGTTTCGAACCCAACTTTTGTGCCACCCATGCCGAATTTCCTACACCTGAAAAATAAAAAATCATACTATTTTACTTTATAAGTTATCATAAATATAGCCCCCATA
>CAZFDP010000166.1:0-4652 GCA_964518185.1 uncultured Phocaeicola sp.
TGTGCTATGCCATGGCTGCCTTGCTCGAAGGTGCTCCGTTCATCATGGGTGCTCCTAACACTACTGTCGATATTCCTGCCATGTGGGAATTGGCCGAAAAGACCCAAATGCCTATTGCCGGTAAGGACTTCAAGACTGGTCAGACCTTGGTGAAGTCGGGTTTTGCTCCCATCATCGGTACTCGTTGCTTAGGCTTGAACGGATGGTTCTCTACCAACATTTTGGGTAATCGTGACGGATTGGTGCTCGATGAACCGGCCAACTTCCGTACAAAAGAAGTAAGTAAGTTGTCTACTTTGGAATCTATCCTTGTGCCCGAAGAACAACCCGACCTCTACACCGACTATTACCACAAGGTACGTATCAATTACTATCCGCCTCGTAATGACGATAAGGAAGGTTGGGACAACATCGACATCTTCGGTTGGATGGGGTACCCCATGCAGATCAAGATTAATTTCCTTTGTCGCGATTCTATCTTGGCTGCACCTTTGTGTCTCGATTTGGTATTGTTGAGCGACTTGGCCGCCCGTGCCGGACGCTATGGTACCCAACGCTTCTTGAGCTTCTATCTCAAGAGTCCGATGCACGACTATACCCGGAACGAAGTGCCGGTTAACCACCTCTTCCAGCAGTATGCCATGCTGAAGAATGCCATCCGCGAAATGGGCGGTTACGAACCCGATCAGGAAATTGACTGATTCTTTTTTAAGGCACGGATTACACGGATTAACACGGTTTTTGGGTGTATGTATACATCATACTTTTTCCGTGCAATCCGTGTAATCCGTGCCTAAAATATATTTATGACTCACCTTCCTAAATTAATTCTAAAAAACTGCCAATATTGCTTGTTGTATACCAACTTATTTGTAATTTTGTCATAGTTTTATAGAAAGACATGGTAAGAATACAACCGGAAATACAACAAATCAAGCTCCGTTTTGGGATAGTGGGCAATGCAGAAGGCTTGAACAGAGCCATCGATGTCGCTATGCAGGTTGCTCCTACCGATTTGTCCGTACTCATTACGGGCGAGAGTGGGGTAGGGAAGGAAAGTTTCCCCCAGATTATTCATCAGTTCAGCCGACGGAAGCATGGGCAGTACATTGCCGTCAACTGTGGAGCCATTCCCGAAGGTACTATCGACTCCGAACTTTTCGGACACGAGAAAGGTTCTTTTACCGGAGCCATTGGCGACCGTAACGGTTATTTTGCCGAAGCCAATGGGGGCACCATCTTCCTCGACGAGGTAGGCGAACTTCCCTTGGCCACTCAGGCTCGTTTGCTTCGTGTGCTCGAGAGTGGTGAATTTATCAAAGTGGGTTCATCCAAGGTGCAGAAAACCGATGTACGCATTGTAGCTGCTACCAATGTCAACCTCATGCAGGCCATTGCCGAAGGACGTTTTCGCGAAGACTTGTACTACCGTTTGAATACTGTCCCCATCCAGATACCCCCCTTGCGTAATCGGGGAGACGATATTGTCCTGTTGTTCCGTAAGTTTGCTGCCGACTTTGCCGAGAAGTACCGTATGCCGGGTATCCAGCTTACCGAAGATGCCAAAGCCATGCTTTTGGCTTATTCCTGGCCGGGCAATGTGCGCCAGCTCAAGAATATTACCGAACAGATTTCCATCATCGAGACCCATCGCGAAATCAGTTCCGCTATCTTGCAGAACTACCTTCCTGTACAGCAGGCCGACTCCCGCCTGCCCATGTTGTTCGGTACCAAGCACAGTGGTGGCGGAAAGACATTCGAGAACGAACGCGAGATTCTCTATCAGGTGCTGTTCGATATGCGTAACGATGTGACCGAACTGAAGAAACTCGTGAATACCCTTATGGCCGAACGGGGCGAACACCCCCTTTATAATATAAATAAGGTAACCCCTTCTACGGCCATCAGCATTTCGCCTCAGGTAGTCGATGACGATATTCAGGATACGGAAGAATACATCGAAGAAAATCTGTCGTTGGACGAAGTGGAGAAAGAAATGATCCGCAAGGCACTGGAGCGTCATCACGGGAAGCGCAAGAATGCAGCCAAGGACTTGAAAATATCAGAACGTACACTCTATAGAAAAATAAAGGAATATGATTTGGAATAAAAAACAGTTTCAATCAATATGCACATTGGTGGTCATGGCGGTCGTGGTATCAGCATGCTCCATCTCTTATAAGTTCAACGGTTCTTCCATCGACTATACCAAGGTTCGAACCATTTCGTTCGAGACCTTCCCCAACCGTTCGGTAGGATTTGTATGGGGCCCCATGGAGAGCATGTTCAATACCGCTTTGCAGGACATCTATATGCAACAAACCCGCTTGCAACAGGTCAAGCGCGATGGCGACTTGCAGCTCTCGGGCGAAATCACCAATTACGATGCCTATAACAAAGGGGTGGGAGCCGATGGCTATTCCACCATGGCCGAACTTCGTATGACCGTGCGTGTCACCTTTACCAACAAGTCCAATCCACAGGAAAACTTCGAGGCCCAGCAGTTTTCTTCCAGTCGCGAGTACGATGCCAGCCAGCAACTCGCTTCCGTACAGGACGAACTGGTGAACCAGATGGTCAAGGATATTACCGAACAGATATTCAATGCTACTGTAGCCAACTGGTAACCCTATGATTAGCCAACAACGTCTGTATGAATGGATTCGTCATCCCGAACAACTAAATCGGGAGACCTTGTACGAGCTTCGCACGTTGCTCGCCCGCTATCCCTATTTCCAGACCGCCCGTTTGCTATACCTCAAGAACTTGTTCTTGTTGCACGACATTTGCTTTGGAGAAGAACTTCGTAGGGCTTCCCTTTACGTGACCGACCGCAAACAGTTGTTCTACTTGGTCGAAGGAAACCGCTACAGTCGTCAGGCGTTGGAGAAGGAAGCCTGTCCCGAGCCCGATGCCTCCCTCGACCGCACCCTTTCGCTCATCGATGCCTTCTTGGCCACCCTTCCCGAAGAAGAAGCTGCCCCCCAACCCCTCATCCCGTTGGAGGTTGCTACCGACTATTCCACCTACCTGCTGAAAGAAGCCGAAGCAGGGGAGGAGGAACCAGCTGTTTCTTCCCTCAAGCTACAGGGACAGGAATGGATAGACAACTTCTTGCAACGTTCCGAAGAAGAGCCTGTCATCCCCCAGTTGGCCGAAGAAATTTCAGTCGGAACGGTTGCCTCTGAAGAAGAAGCGCTTCCTTCCTCCGAATCAGATGAACTTTTGGACGATGAGAGCTATTTTACCGAAACTTTAGCCAAAATTTACGTCAAACAGCAAAGATATTCCAAGGCTCTTGAAATAATTCGAAAATTAAATTTGAAATATCCAAAAAAAAACGCTTACTTTGCAGACCAAATCAGATTTTTGGAAAAATTGATTATTAACGCTAAATCAAAATAACGAAAATGTATTTATTATTCATTGGATTGATTGTTGTCGCAGCACTGTTGATGTGCTTTGTAGTGATGATTCAGAACTCAAAGGGTGGTGGCTTGGCTTCCAGCTTTGCTTCATCCAACCAGATTATGGGTGTTCGTAAGACAACAGACTTTATCGAAAAGCTTACATGGGGTTTGGCAGGTTTCATGGTAGTGATTAGCATTGCATGTGCTTATGTACTTCCTACTGCTACTCAGACTCAGTCAGTAATCATGGAACAGGCTGTTAAGGAAAGCGCTACCAACCCGCTCAATGCACCGGCTGGTTTTGCTGCTCCTACTACTACCGAAACTCCTGCTGCCGAAGCTCCGGCTGCTGAAGAAACTCCGGCAGAGTAAAATCTTGTTTTGAAATAGGCACGGATTACACGGATTTACACGGTTTTTGAGTTGGTTTACATCAATTATTCCCGTGAAATCCGTGTAATCCGTGCCTAATTTTATTTGCTTCAACTATGCTGAAATTCATCTCATGGAATGTCAACGGCCTCCGTGCCTGTTGCGACAAGGGCTTCCGGGAAATCTTCGAACATCTCGATGCCGACTTCTTCTGCTTGCAGGAAACCAAGATGCAGGCCGGCCAGCTCGATTTGCAGTTCCCCGGCTACCAGTCCTATTGGAACTATGCCGACAAGAAAGGCTATTCGGGTACCGCCATCTTCACCCGTCATCAGCCCCTTTCCGTATCCTATGGAATTGGGGTGGACGAGCACGATCACGAAGGTAGGGTAGTGACCCTCGAAATGCCCCACTTCTATCTGGTTACTGTCTATGTGCCCAATTCCCAGGACGAGCTTCGTCGTCTCGACTACCGCATGACGTGGGAAGACGCTTTCCTGTACTATATCCTCCAGCTGGAAGCCAAGAAACCCGTCATTTTCTGTGGCGACCTGAATGTGGCCCATCAGGAAATCGACTTGAAGAACCCCAAGACCAATCGTCGGAATGCCGGCTTTACCGATGAAGAACGGGCCAAGTTCACCCGTCTGTTAGCTTCCGGTTTTATCGATACCTTCCGTTATTTCTACCCCGAGCAGAAAGACATCTACTCCTGGTGGTCGTATCGCTTCAAGGCTCGCGAGAAGAATGCCGGCTGGCGTATCGACTACTTTGTCACTTCTGCATCCCTTACCGATAAGCTTTGTGGCGCCCATATCCATACCGACATTTATGGTTCCGATCACTGTCCTGTAGAGCTCACCTTGGAAG
>CAZFDP010000167.1:0-4615 GCA_964518185.1 uncultured Phocaeicola sp.
AGGATGGAGTGGAGTATCTGAAACAAATGCAACCGGTGGATTGTATCTATCTGGACCCTGCCCGACGGGATGGACATGGAGGAAAAACAGTAGCCATTTCGGATTGCGAACCGGATGTTGGCATCTTGGAAGATTTGTTGGTAGAGAAAGGAAAAATGGTAATAGTCAAACTATCGCCCATGCTCGACCTTTCCTTGGCTTTAAGAACTTTGAAATACATCCGACAAGTCCACATCATTTCGGTACATAATGAATGTAAAGAGTTGTTGCTGGTACTTCAAAAGACACCCGCTTCATTCGAAGTGAACATTCATTGTGAACATATACTTTCATCGGAAGAACAACAATCTTTTTCCTTTACCCAAGAACAGGAAAAAGAGTCAGATTGCCCATTGACAAGCCAACTGGAAGATTATCTGTACGAGCCGAATGCTTCCATAATGAAAGCAGGGGCATACCGCTCACTGACACAAGCCTATGGGGTAAAGAAACTGCATACTAACAGTCATCTTTATACTTCGCAAGAATATATAGCCCATTTTCCCGGTCGCAAATTCAAGATAGAAGCCATCGGTGGTTTTGGTAAGAAAGAGCAGAAAAACTTGTTGCAGGATATTGATAAGGCCAATCTGACCATCCGTAATTTCCCTTCTTCAGTAGCCGAACTTCGCAAGCGCTTAAAACTGAAGGAAGGTGGCGAAATCTATCTGTTTGCCACCACCCTTGCCGATGAACGAAAAGTGCTGATAAAATGCACGAAAGCTTGATTATCCCATCTTTGCCTTGAATGCCAAAGCATACATGCGCATTTGCTTCACCATAGCCAACAAACCATTGCTACGGGTAGGAGAAAGATGGTCTTTCAATCCTATTTCTTCAATAAAATAAAGGTCATTGTCCAAAATCTCATCAGGAGTATGGCCTGATACTACTTTTATCAATAAAGCAATGATACCTTTTACTATCAGTGCATCACTTTCGGCCTGGAATTCCACTTTGCCATCTACCAAATCGGCCTGTAACCACACACGGCTTTGACAACCGTCTATCAAGTTTTGTTCCGTCTTGTACTGAGGATCGAGAGGTTCCTGTTCGTTACCCAAATCTATCAGCAACTGGTATTTGTCCATCCAATCATCGAAATCGCTGAATTCTTCAATGATTTCGTCTTGCAATTCGTTTATGGTTTTCATATCCTATTGTTCATTATAAATTACATCCATTACGGTTTGTCCCACCGCCTTAAGGGTATTACGGTCGATATTCTCCATGGTATCGTTCACTGTATGCCAAAAAGGACCGAACGATGAGCGGTCACAATTCGGGTCATAGTTAATGATGTCTACACATGGAATACGTCCGATTCCGTGTACATAAACATGGTCGTCGGTCACTTCGGCTCCTTCTTCATTGATAAAATAGCTGCCATAACCCAACTCATGCGCTTTCTTCCAAATTTTCTTCACTTCCTTACGGGCATTCCGATAAGAGTAAGGTTCCTGATAGAAAGTGGCCCCTTTACCGCCCACCATATCGAGCAGAATGCCATAACGGGCAAAGTAACCTTGTACATGGGGAGTACGTGCCCAATATTGCGAGCCAAGACACCAGGTATCAGGTTTATAATTGCCTCGATGGAATTCAGGAATACCATAATCTTCGGCATCGAAAAAGATGATATCAATACCAATCTCGGGTGACTTCTGTTGTATCTGACGAGCTATTTCAAGCAATACCCCCACACCACTGGCACCATCGTTCACTCCTAAAATGTGCTTGCGGTGGTTCTTTTCATCAGGGTCATTGTCGGCATAAGGCCGGCTGTCCCAATGTGCACAAAGCATGACACGTTTCTTACTTTCCGGCTTGTAGGCACCTACGATGTTACGGGCTTTCAAGATGGTTCCATCCCATGCGGTAAGGTCGGCATACTGATTGTATACTTTCGCTCCAAAAGCTTCCAATTGTTTGGCCAAATATTCACCACAATCCCGATGGGCTTGGGTATTGGGCACACGCGGTCCGAAATCGGCTTGTGCCTGTACATAAGCATAGGCACTATCGGCATTGAACTCAGGTGCCTTAACCACAACTTTCTTTTCGGCTTCCCGGCTCTCGTCTGCTTTCTTGGTGTTTCCGCAAGACACTATACCTGTAATGCCAAGAGTGAGAAAGGGGAGAATGAATATATTCTTTATTTTCATTGTTTTGTTATTGTTTATATGCGTCATTCTAAGCAATGCAAAGAATCTGTTTGTGTTATCAGATCCTTCACTTCGTTCAGGATGACACGAAGTAATAATTATTTTTTGCAAAGGTAATCAAATTCTTTGTACTTCTTCCATCACCCGCAAGAAGTTTCCTCCCCAAATGCGACGGATATCTTCTTCGCTATACCTTTCCTTCAATAAACAACGGGTGAAGTTAATCAGTTCGGAAGCCGATGCACAACCCACAATGCCTCCATCGCCATCAAAGTCGGTACCAATGCCCACATGTTCTATACCCATTATATTTACCATGTGGTTAAGGTGCTCTATGGCATCGAGGATAGTAGCAGTACCTTCTTGCTTCAAGAAACCATTGTAAAGGGTAACTTGAGCCACCCCTCCCTTATCGGCCAATGCCTTCAGTTGGGCATCGGTCAAGTTCCGTGGATGGTCGCACAATGCCCGAGCCGATGAATGGGAAGCCACTATCGGCTTGCTACTGATATCCAATGCATCGTAAAAGGTTTGTTCTCCGGCATGAGATATGTCGACCATCATTCCTACCCGATTCATTTCCCGGATAACTTCCTTACCAAAAGTACTTACACCCAAATTTTCCTCATTGTAACGTGCCGATCCACAAATATCATTATTACCGTTGTGGCAAAGTGTCATGTATACCACCCCTCGATTACGGAAACGTTCCACATTGCGTATATCCTTACCTATGGCATATCCGTTTTCTATACCTAACATGATGGCTTTTTTGCCTTCTGCCTTCAATCGGTACAAATCGGCCGGAGTATAGGCTATATCAACAGAAGTACAGTTCTTACCTACCATAGCCTCTATTTCGTTCAGTATGCGGTCGGCTTTGGCTGTAGCGGCAAGCAAAGCTTCATCGGTCCGTTCCAACTGCTTCAGGTAGGCTACCATAATGGTGGCATCGAGGCGACCTTCCGTCATTTTATGAAGGTCTACCAATATTTTAGGGTCCCGGCCGGAAAAGTCTATTTGTTGGTCGAAAAACATCGGTGTGTCACAATGCGAATCGAGTGTAACCATCCGTTCGTGCAGACGTTTGGCTTCTTTGAACGATATGGCTTCTTTTACCAACCATTGGAAGAGCGGCATCATACATTCATCTCCCCGAAGGATGAAACATTCCGGATGCCATTGCACTCCTAACATCGATTTGTATTCCGTAGATTCAATGGCTTCCACCACTCCATCGGTCGAACGGGCACATACCTTAAAACCGGGTGCTGCCTCTTTTACAGCCTGATGATGGAAAGAATTTACCGCCAATGTATCCGTTCCAAACAACCGATGCAATAAACTGTCCGTCTCTATCTGTACGGTATGTGATGCATAACTTCTATCCAGATTCTGGTCGTGCTTGATGCGCTTACCCTCCATCTGCGAATGGATATCCTGGTATAGCGAACCTCCCAAAGCTGCATTCATGGTCTGTATCCCTCTGCAAATGCCTAACATCGGGATTTGACGATCGGCCGCTAATTTGACCATCAACAATTCCTGTCGGTCTCTACGGGGATTAATGCCATGCAATTCCTGAATGGGTTCTTCACCAAAGTATAACGGATTGATATCGGCTCCCCCTGTAAGCAATATTCCATCTATATGGTCAAGGGTGTTGACAAGTGCATCCATTTCTTCGTATGGCGGAAGAATGACAGGAACTCCTCCGGCCTTCAATACGGACTGGTAATACCCCTCGGCCAATGTACATTCATTATCATGGAAATTACCGGTCAATCCTATTATCGGAGCCTTTTTATGTCCGGGAAAAGAACGGTGCAATGCATCGTAAACTGACGTTATGTCAAATTCAGGAAGTTTGTTCATACGTTAAATCTTCATAGAAATTTAAGCAAAGATAGAGATAAATCCAGATAATTTGTGCATATTTGCTAAAAATCTGATGACTATGGAACCTATACAAGACTTTGCCGGTCTGATTAGTCGCCTTCGGGGACTTAAAAAAAGAAAACGTGTAGCTGTGGTGTGTCCCAACGATGCACACACAGAATACGTCATACTCCGTAGTCTGAAAGAAGGTTTTGCCGACTTCCTGTTGGTAGCTGATACCCCTCATCTCATCAATGCAGCCTACATCCATCGGCAGTTTCCCAACCATGTAAAGATATACGAGGCAACAGGCCCCGACAAGGCTGCACAAGAAGGAGTTTCGCTGGTTCGTGAAGGTCATGCCGATGTATTGATGAAAGGAATCATCAATACCGATAATCTGCTTCGGGCTGTACTCAACAAGGAACATGGCCTGTTGCCCAAAGGGAATGTATTGAGCCACATAACCGTAGCCCAAATACCTTTATATAATAAGTTACTGTTCTTTTCGGATGCAGCTGTCATTCCTCGTC
>CAZFDP010000168.1:0-4607 GCA_964518185.1 uncultured Phocaeicola sp.
CTCACCATCCAATAAAGCGATGTATCGTTTCTTGACCTCACGACTTTCGAATAGTTTCTGTAATTGTTCATGTACTTTCTTGTTTTTCGCAACAAGCAACAATCCAGATGTATCCATATCAAGACGATGAACTAATACAGGACCGGATATATCAGGATATTTATCCTTAATATATTCATATACAGACGGTAAGTCTTCTTTTCCAGGAACAGAAAGAAGTCCCGACGGTTTATTAACTACCATCAACCAATCATCTTCATATACGATTGAGATGTCAGTTACTTCAGTATTACATTGCTGAAGCGGATTTGGTTCCACTTCAAGCCCTTTGAGCATATGTGCTAATATAGGACCGCATTTCTGCTTACAAGAAGGATAATAATTCCCTTGTATGCGAACTTCAGACTTCGGAGAATCACCCCACCAGAACTCTGCCATAGCTAATGGCTTCAATCCATTTTTATAGGCATATTGTAATAATTTGGGAGCTGCACATTCGCCAGTACCGGCGGGCGGTATTTGTTGGGGAGTATCACTGAAAATATCACACAAATTACGTTTCTTTCCCAAAGCATTATACATTTGATACTGTTCAAACAGTTTCATTTGTAAAGAATAGGAAGCTTTTTTGCGTTTATCCTCAAACACCGTAATAGGCAGCCGAAAAAATTTCAGAACCTCATGGAGCTCATTGATACGGTCTTTCCATTTTTCATCCAATCTTTTGTATTCAGCACTCATGTGTTGGCTTTCGCGTATCAATTCCGATTTTTCCTTTTCAGACAAATCACCTTGAGCACGTCGTTTGTTACGTTGTTCCTTAGCACGATTCATCTGTTCCTTAAATGCAAGAAGTTCTGTCTCAGCATTTTTACGCAGCTGTTCCAATTTAGCTTCTAACTTATTTTCGTAGGGCAGCATTTTAGTTTTCATCATTTCAATTTGCTTGCTCAATGTAGAAATCTTTTTCTCCTCTTTCTTAAAGAAGCTGCCCGGAGACAACAAATCGTAAACAGGTGGAACAAAATAATCATAACGATTGCTTCCACATAGCAAACCTGAAAAAGCAGCTAAAAAGCCAATATCATTTTGAGGAGTTTGAACGACCAACACTCCAAACATCTTTCCTTGTTGAAGTTCATCAGCCCAATCATCACGTTTCTGAATATACTTTTGAGTTTCACGAGCTGCTATTTCACACAAAGGATGAGGTGTATAACAAAAAGGATATGTAAACCTCAAAGGCAATTCTACTCCTAATAGTTGTTCTGGTTTAAATAAATGTATCATTTATGCCGGAAATATTAACACAAATTCTGAGCCTTCTCCTAAAGTTGAATGTGCAAAGACTTCACCTCCAAGCAGTTCAGCCAAATTCTTACAAATACAAAGTCCAAGACCAGTTCCTTGTTTCGATGAATGAATTTTCTCAAAACGGTCAAACACTTTGGGTAAATTAGCAGCCGAAATGCCACATCCGGTATCCTTAACAGATATTCTTACATGACCTTCGTCAATTCGTTCCATACTCAGTGAAATTTCACCTTCTTCTGTATATTTTATGGCATTCGACAAAAAGTTTGTAACAATTTGAGATACACGACTTGCATCGGTTACCACCTTCAACTCATCGGGAATATCTATATTTAATCTGACTTTCTTATTTAGCTTAGGCTCCTGACTTCTACCTAACTGACGAATCAATTCGGCCAATTCCACATGAGCCATTACAATTTCGGTTCTACCAGCTTCTATACGCGACAAATCAAGTACATCATTTATCAAATTTTGTAGCTGTTCGCTATTCAATTTTATAATTTTAGCGAACTCCTTACGTTCTTCTTCATCAAAATCGGGTGAAATAATGTATTCCGAGAATCCTACGATAGCATTTAACGGTGTTCGTATTTCGTGGCTAATATTTGCCCAAAATTCCGACTTCAAGCGGTCAGATTCTTCAGCTTTCATCCGCGCTTCGAGCAATTCCTTTTCTCTTTCTACTTGAATACAAATGTCACGAATCAGCACCAAAACATTATCTTCATCATAGGGTATAAGACGTGCTTCATAGTGACGTACTCCTTTTTCACCAAAATCCACAGAATATTCCATTAAGCGCAATTGCCCATCAGACAAACAACCACGAATATTTTTAATAAACATTTCTGACACCTCTGGTGAATAAATCATCCTTCCGCTAAAGCCTATCAATTCTTCACGTGTATGAAATAGTTCCACGTAATCCGATTTCATTACATCCGTAAAGACAAAGTCTCTGTTGAAGACAAATATAAATTCAGGCAATGCCCGTACAATCTTTGAACTGAGTTCCATAAAACTCCTCCCAAACAATAATTAGTTTAAAGTTACATTTAAGGCTTATAGTTTAACTATTGGCAAAAGTAAATAATGAGAATCATATAAACAAGTTTTTTAACGGATAATTTACAATAAGTAGCATACAGCTACATCACCCTTAAACAACTATACGTCGTTTTGTCCGAAAGGGAACGACCTTTTACACAATTAAAAGCACCCTTTTATTATATACAATTATCACAATAACCTAAAAAACACAGGTTACATATCAAATAATTCATTTATAATTCGTAACTTTGTAGGCTATAAAGACAATAATCAGAATTTAATAAAGAATTGGGAATATGATAAAAAAACTTTTTTCGTTGTTATTGTTTGCCTTACTTGCAAATGGAGCTATATTAGCTCAATCTATGAGTGACGAGCAAGTGATAGAGTATGTAAAAACTGCTACCGAAGCTGGAAAATCTCAAAAACAAATTATGACTGAATTGGCCGCTAAAGGCGTTACACGCGCTCAAGCAGAGCGAATCAAGAAGCGTTATGAAGAGATACAAGCTGAAAAATCCAGCATGGGAGCTGTTGAAAAAAATCGAATGCGAAATAGTGTTAATATATCAAATGTGATAACAGAAACAGGAAACGATTTTTTTGAGCAAGTCCCAACCGATTCAATTAATCAAACTATTGATGGACCAGCCAAGATTGTATTTGGTCGTAATATCTTCAACAATAAAGATTTAACATTTGAGCCTAGTCAAAATCTTGCTACACCAGTAAATTACAAATTAGGACCAGGTGATGAAATCATTATAGATATTTGGGGAAACAATCAAAACACCATCCGAGAATTCATTTCACCCGATGGTAATATCAACATTGAAAATATCGGATTAGTCTATTTGAACGGAATGACCATTAAAGAAGCAGAAAATTATCTTAAAAATGAACTGAGTAAAATATATTCCATATCTACCACAAATGACGATTCTGGTTCAAAAATCAAGCTAAGTTTAGGTCAAATTAGAACCATACAGATTAATGTAATGGGCGAAGTAAATCTGCCAGGGACTTATGCTTTATCCTCTTTTTCTACCATTTTCCATGCACTCTATCGTGCTGGAGGTGTAAATGAATTGGGGAGTTTACGCAACATTTATTTAACTCGTAACGGGAAAAACATAGCAGTCGTGGATATCTACGATTTTATTTTAAGAGGAAAAACTATGAGCGATATCCGCTTACAGGAAGGTGATGTAATCATTGTTCCTCCATACGAACTTTTGGTCGACATTCAAGGTCACGTAAAACGTCCCTTGTTCTATGAAATGAAAAATGGAGAAACCGTGAAGAGTCTTATTGAATATGCTGGTAATTTTACGGGAGACGCATACACAAAAAATATCCGTATGACTCGCCAAAACGGACGGGAATATCAAATATATACTATTGATAATATAGATTATTCCGTTTTTAAGCTGATGGATGGTGACATCATTGAAGTGGGGGCTATGCTTAACCGATATGAAAATCGTGTAGATATTAAAGGAGCTGTATATAGAGAAGGTATATACCAATTTGGAGGCCAACTAAACACTGTTAAGCAATTAGTACAAAAGGCTGAAGGACTTATGGGAGACGCCTTCCTTAATCGTGCTGTATTACATCGCGAACGCGAAGACTTAACCTTAGAAGTAATTCCTGTAAACATTAAAGGTGTAATGGATGGTAGCATCCCAGATATTCCATTACAACGTAACGATGTACTATATATTCCAAGTATTCATGATATACAAGATATAGGTAATATTGTTGTACATGGTGAAGTAGCTCGTCCTGGCGAATTCCCTTATGCTGAAAATACGACCCTCGAAGACATCATTATTCAAGCAGGTGGATTGAAAGAATCAGCTTCTACTGTTAGAGTAGATATATCACGTCGAATTAAAGACAGTAAAGGAACTACAACAACAAATCAAATAGGTGAAATGTTTACTTTTGCTTTAAAGGATGGATTCGTTGTTGATGGAGAGCAAGCATTCAAGTTACAACCATATGATCAAGTCTATGTCCGTAAAAGTCCTACCTATCACACTCAAATTAATGTACAAGTGAAAGGTGAAATCCTTTACGAAGGTGATTATGCTTTAACAAATAAGACAGAACGAATTAGTGACCTTATCAAAAAAGCAGGAGGAGTTACTCCATATGCCTACATAAAAGGAGCTCGCTTGTCCCGCAAGATTAATGACGATGAACGGAAACGTATGGAATCAGTACTAGATATG
>CAZFDP010000169.1:0-4563 GCA_964518185.1 uncultured Phocaeicola sp.
ATCTTCCAGACCTTGCCCACAATGAAGTCTTCGGGAACCAAGCCCCAATAACGGGAATCGCGGGAGTTCTCTACCTTATCGCCCGTCACAAAATAATAATTGTTACAGAAACGGTATTCCTTTATCACGCTATCGTTCAAAGATACCGTACCGTTTTCATTCCGAGTCAATCTCCCACCCGTTTCACGTTCTATGGCACTACCATAAAGAAAGGCGTTGCGATGGTTCATCACTATCACACTTCCCTTTTTGGGGACAAGGAAAGGACCGAACTCCTTCACTGTCCAGCCGATACCCGTTCCACTGGGATAGGCCCTCACCCCCGGAGCATCATCCGCAAGGCCATTCCGTTCTATCCTTTGTCGAAAATTATCCTGTGCCAACGTGTCGCCAATACAGCCATCAAAACCTTCTACTCCATAACGTCCGTTACGGATATAGAACACTTCACCCGGAAGGGCCGTACAACGCTTTACGTAATACTTCATCATATCCATTTCCATCCGTTCCCGCTTGTGGGGACAGGGATTGTGGAATACTACTACATCGCCACGATTTATCTTGCCCATACCCGGAAGCCGATGGATTTCCACCGCTTCACCTGCTGACAATTTCCATACATTGAACAATCGGGCACCATAGCTCCATTTCTCTACCCAAATATTATCCCCGGCAAGTAAGGTGGGTTCCATTGAATCGCTCGGTATACGGAAAGAAGTAAACACAAAGACTTGCAACGCTAACCATAGCACTACCACGACACAGAAACTGAAGGCAATGTTCAGCAACCAATTGAATGTTTTCTTCAAGTTACATTTCATACTACCAGAACCGTTGCTTCCCGTTGTTATAAGTGAAGATGCGTTCCTCCTTGCCCTCCGTATGGTTCCTTAACCAAAGCAGCGCATTGTCGGGTACATTGTGATAGACCAACGAATCCGTTTCTGCTGTCTGTCGACCCAATGACCTCCACTCCAAATCATAATAGAAAAGTTCATATTCATCTCCAGGTTTTATCATGTTCATGTCATGCCGCATACAGAACTCCACATGGTCTATCGTATCTTTTAGTCCGTCTCCCAAGTCAAGGCCCACCCAATAGCCATGTTCCGCCTTTTCGGCATACGTCAGATAATCACCGTCGAATATCTTATGGACGGTAGAGTCAGGTACCAGATGAGAAATAATCTCACCGTCCAAACGCTTCTTCCCTTTTTTCGAGAACACTTTGAATTCCGCTATTTCGGGGCGTTCCTCCGAAGTTGTCCGTATCCGGATGTACCGGTAAGAACGAGCCAAGTCCAAAGGGATTTCAAGAATCGATTCAGGAGGTGTATCAAAAGTATGGACGGTCTTGGCTGGACGGAACGAGGGATGGTCGGACACTTCGATGGTGCTGCCCAACATCATTTTCCAACGGTTATACCACTGTTTGCGCAACGGGAATTTGCGCCAGAGCGACACGGTACGGATATTTTCCATGTCGGGCTTGTAAACATGACGTTTACCGTCAGCATCCATCCGGAATGGGTAACCGGCGGGGGCTTCCTCGTCATCGTGATAATAGACGGGCAGATAGACCATACTTCCGGGTACTTGGGTGAAAAAGGTCTTTCTGCCTGACACTTCACCACCGGTTACGGCACGCCAGCCTTTGCCGGTTTCGAATGCATAAAGATAAGCTTTCCCCTTATCGGGGGAAGGGATTTCAAGGTGATGGTTGAAACCATATTGCGAAGAGACATTGGCTGAGAAAGATTCTTTCAAAGCGGAGGGTATATCCTTGTCAAGACGTGCCTGCAAAGGACGCTGAAGTTCATAGCAATGACGGTTAATGACGGGAGGACGCTTGACAGAATCCCATTCTAAACGGGGATGAATATAATCACCTCCATCGTTAAAACCACTGCCATCAATGAAGTTGTATTCCCGTACAACGGTATCCTTATTGTATACCGTAAAGGTTCTGCCATTATTTACGAACGAGACCCAAGCATGACCACTGGTACTATAGTTACCCCAAAAAGGAGTGCTGTCATACGCAGCGGGAATACCCAGTGAACGAAGCACAGATATCACATAAACACTCCTTTGGGAACAAGTACCTTGAAGCTTATGGTGAAGGTGCATCACATCGAATGAAGGTACACCGTTGTCATTCAATTTTGTGAAGCGTTCAAGCAAGGCAATATAAACCTTGGCAAATGCTTCGGAGGCATGCCTTTCATCTTTTATCAAATGTACATATTCATTCCTCAATGTATCCCTCCAATCGGACAAAGGTTCGTCTGATACACGGTAAGGAAGGACGAAGCGGCAAAAAGTCTCAAAATCCACTTCCTCCTTCCAAGGGGCTTCCTCCCAAGCTGTAAATGCTGTCTCGATATTCTGTATCAGATAGTCTGCGGTTATATTCCGTATATCCAATTTAGTTTCTCCATCCACCACACTGTAATGGTACATATTCTTTATTAGAAACTCGACAGCCTGCAATTTCCTTGTACTGTCTTTATAATGAGAAAGAACTTCTTCCAACTCAACACGGTTAGTACCGGAAAGAGACAGGGCTTCTTGCAATCCTTTATTTTGATTACAAGAAGAAATAAAGAATAATGCTACAACAATTATACCTATGACTACATTATTTTTCATGATTATCTCTATTTTTTAATTAGGTCCATTAGCTCATCTAAAGAAATTTTGGAAACCTACTATTTAATTTCCGCAGAAAATAGAAAAATATGCGAACCAGAAGATGACAACAGATTCGCATAAATAATTTGACTTTTTATTTCAATGTGTACTTAAGCAATATTGGATTAGATTCTTCATTCATTGTTCCCATAATTCTTTCTATTTGGGATATATTGGTTTTACTTTGCATAGTTTTTTTCAACATCATTAAATAATGCGCTGGGAAAACAAATAAAACTTCTCCATCCGTACCCCCAATAGGCAAATAAGAAGGTAATGGGACGCCCAAAGCATCATTCTCTATTAATGGGAACCATTTAACTTCTTTTTTACTTTTTGACAAGACAAATAAGCCTCCCAAATTAGTCCGAAAACACATTGTACTGTCCGTATCTTGAATATCTGTAATCGAATAAACATATTTATTCTTGGAACAAAGATTATTCAATTCATTACAATCTAAAGTTTGTTCCTTCTTGTCAGGCGGGAAAGATAACTCATTCCAATTTATGGTATAAAGAGCTTTTAAATCTGTTCCTCCTAACAGATAAATGTTATCATCAAATTTGCGAGTAAAATAAAGATTATCTGTCGCAGAAATATTCATACCTTGACTATAACAATAAGGAGCTGTTTCAAACAAAGGAGTCATCTTTTCTACATTTTCGTCTGTAGTTTTATCGATTATTACAACAGAGCCATTTGTCGATTTATTGTTTACATAACTAGCTTGGCTTAAATAAATGAATTTTTCATCAACGCCTATGCTATTATGATATCCTTTCAATTTAGTTTGTTTGATATAATCTCCGTCTAAAGTATAATGCAATATCATGGAAGGTACAGCTAAAAGTAGCAAATGATTATTATATTTATCTACTGCTATATCTTTTAATGATACATACTCACCAGCTCCATTACCAATCTTACGTATACTATTGATATAGTTTCCCAAAGTATCATACAGCAACACTTGTTTCATTCTTGTATCCAACAAATAATATTTATCCACATGTTTTAACACACGATCAATCCCTACAAAAATAGAACTACTATTATCTTCAAATTTCAAAACAGAACAATCCTTTAACAACAAAGAATCTGCCACTATAGGAGAATTACCATTATAAGATATTACATCACCAAGTTCAAGTTTTTGAGGATATTCACAAGACAATAACAAGCATACAACAAACATCAATAATAAATACATTTTTTTCATACAGCATCAACAGTTCCAGAACAATTGAAATTTTCATTACAAGTTATATATCCTACCCCATCACAAAGAGTTTCTGTACAAATCCAATAATATAATGTGTGTGTTTCTTCATTATAAAAAGGCCCATATTGAGAAGTAGTTTCAGTCTTATTTGCACTACCTGGATAGAATTCATCACTCGCTAAAGCTTCTACATTAGCCAATGTTGCATCATGAAGCATCTTATTATTTTCTTTAGCTATATTTACAGATAAAATTAGACCGACAACAACTGTTATATATATATATTTCTTCATAATATTACAAAAATTTCATTTCTGCACTTGAATCAAATGAACATTTTACATATCCTTCCCCATAACATTCTGTTATTTTGTAAACATAAATCCACCTTATTGTTTCATATCCATCACTTGCTTCAAAAGGTCCTTCATCCCAAGTTCTCTCTTCTTTTATTTCATAATCAGGCATTCCTTCACCACTTGCCAACGCTTCTACATTAGCCAAAGCAAATTCCGACATACCATTCATTACTGATTGAGATTGATAAATATTATAGCCGGAAACGGCTACGATTGCTGCCACGAAGGCAGACTTCATATACTTTTTCATTATTGCTCTTTTTAATGTTGTTTATTATCAATTAT
>CAZFDP010000170.1:0-4559 GCA_964518185.1 uncultured Phocaeicola sp.
GCTTCGGCCAACAAGTGCGCACTTGTGTGCCAAAAAGCATGCTTGCCTTCTGCATCGTCCCACTTATAGAGCACGATATTGGCATCTTCATTGATAGGACGGGACAAATCCATTGTTTCACCGTTCACGCCACAAGCCAACACATCTTGTGCCAAACGCGAACTGATACTTTCTGCAATCTGCAGACCAGTTACTCCTTCGTTGTATTCACGAACGGAGCCGTCGGGAAATGTTATCTTTATCATAATTATATTTATTGTCTTTTTCTTGAAGTTGCAAAATTAGCGATTTCTTTTGATTTAGAAGCTTTTTGACGAAAAAATGTTATTCTTTTCTTTCCGTAAAGCGTTTGATGACATTGTATGCGGCATACAATCCCAATTCGCCGGCCTTACTCAAATCTTGTATCCCCAATTTGTTATTCCCCAAATAAATATGTGTCAGCCCACGGTTATAATAGGCATCCGCCAATTTGGGATCTATCTCAATGGCCTTGTCATAATCTGCCAAAGCCGAACGATAATCGTTCATCGACACAGATACATTGGCTCGATTATAATAGGCATATACAAAATCGGGAGCCAGTTCTATCACCTTATCCAAATCGCGTCTAATCAAATCATAGTCCGATGCCTTGGGAGCTAACTTCATGCCATTGCCTGCCTCTTCAAAACTCTTTTCGGCCTTGCGGAATTCCAATTGCTTGTAACGGATAACCGCTCTGTTAAAGTATGCCAAGAAATAACTTCCATCACACAAAATGGTTTGGGTAAGGTCTTCCACGGCATTTTCCAAATCCTGCACCAAATAGAAGTCCATGGAACGGGCAAACCGCTTGTCGGCATCATTCGGATAGTCTACAATGGCTGTAGTCCGTTCATCGATGGAAGCGAAATGCTTGGTCACCTGCTGTCCGGTCAAAGGAACCTCCTCGTTGGTTATCAGCAATCTGTTGGGATAAGCCTTTCTGCGGTTCTGTTCGTCTATATATTTATAATAATGTATAGCCTGATCTATTTCGGCCATCTTTTCATAATAAGAAAGCACGAACATGGGCTGAGGTACAATATTCACATTACGGTCTTGTACCCTTCCGCGATATTCATTCTTATATTTGCTTTCCAATTCGTTATTGTCGGCCACCACAATCTTTCGGTAGTTGTTTACATTCTTGTCCGATTTCTTTCGGGTACGATCCTTATCAGCTTGAGCCGTTTGCTTATTGGCACCGGTCTGTTGGTCGAGCTGGGCTTTCAGCAATTTAAATTCATCGGCATCCGCTCCTTTTATATCCCCCACCTTTCTGCGCGCTTTTGCTCGATACTGATATCCGGCCAAGAAATTGGGATATTCCTCGATAACGGTTGTATAGTCCTTGATGGCCCCCTTGTAGTCGCCTGTCTGGTCGAGCAGCAACCCACGGTTAAAAATGGCCATCATGTTATCGGGTTCCATATCGATAACGAAGTTAAAGTCCTCAATGGCCCGGTTGTCATCCCCCACTTGTGCACGGAGCAAGCCACGGTTGTAATGGCCTATAAAGCTGTTGGGGTCCATATCAAGTGCCATGTCATAATCGGCCATGGCCCCACGGAGATTGTTCTGATGGAAACGCGAGAGTGCACGGTTTATGTAAAGGCCTGAATTGCGCACAGACAGGTAGATGGCCTGACTCAAATCCGATTCGGCATCCTTATATGCCTCTTTCATCAAGTTCAGCATCCCACGGCTTGCCCAGGTATCGGGGTCGTAGCGGTCTATCTCAATGGCTCTATTGAAATCAGTTTCTGCGGTCAGCGTATCCTTCTGCTTCAAGTCCACTTCCCCCCGCATCAGGTAAGCCTTGGTGTATCGGGGAGAAATGTAAATCAGGCTGTCGAGCGAGCGTTTGGCTCCTTCATAATCTTCTTCCTTGATACGGCAAAGCGACAGGTTATGCCACACATTGATATTCTCCGGATCCAGTTTCAACGCTTTTGAATAATCTTCAATGGCTCCTGCAAAATTATCCTGCTGGATTCTGGCCAATCCGCGCACCTGATAGGCGCTCACCACAAACGGGTTGCGTTCGAGTGCTTCGGAACAATCATCTTCCGCTCCGGGGAAATCATCCAAATTCATTTTGGCCAATCCACGGAAGAAATAAGGTTCGGCCAGATGGGGTTTGGCATTGATTACCTGATTGAAATACTGGATGGAGAGCACATAGTCTTCAAAATAAAGCGCATTGCGCCCTATCGCCATCACACGGTCGGTATCGATTTGTGCCTGCATCAGCATGGGGCACATCATCCATAGAATAATATGGAGAATACGTTTCTTCATTTATACTTTTACAGTTTTTACCTTGTATGCACAACGCACTTTGCCTTTCAGCATATTGGCAAGTTTGCCTTTAATCATCTGCTTGCGAAGTCCCGACAAATGGTCGATGAACATTTTTCCTTCCAAATGGTCGAACTCATGCTGCATGCAACGTGCCTGGAAACCGTCCACCCACTCATCGTGTTCGTTAAAGTCGGCATCCATGTATTTGACATGAATTCTGGTGGGACGTTTAACCGGCTCATGAATACCGGGCAAGCTCAAGCATCCTTCTTCCGCCGTATCTTCTTCCTCATTGGTTTCGATGATGTGGGGATTGATGAATGCCTTGCGATAGCCCTTATATTCGGGATAGTCTTCCGACATCACATCAAGGTCGATTACCACCACCCGGATGGGCAATCCTATCTGGGGTGCAGCCAATCCGCATCCGTCGGCATTGTCCATGGTAGCAAACATATTGTCTATCAGTTCCTTCAAGTTCGGATAATCGGGTGTAATGTCTTCCGCTTCCTTACGCAAGACGGGTTGTCCATAAATATAAATAGGTAATAACATTTTCTTTCCTTATTAGAGTTTAAATTTTTTCGATTCCAAATACGATTGCAGAATAATGGTTGCACTGATTTCATCTACCAATGCCTTGTTTTGGCGGTCTTTTTTCTTCAGTCCTCCATCCATCATGGCCTGATGTGCCAGGACGGAAGTAAACCGTTCGTCCACCAGTTCTATGGGGATGTGGGGCAATTTCTTTCTCAGCATATTCACAAAAGGTGTAATCCGCTTCATGTTTTCCGAGTCTTCGTTGTTCATCTGCTTGGGATGCCCCACAATGATACGTTCTACAGCTTCCTTTTGTACATAATCCATCAGGAATTCTGTCAGTTGGGTGGTGGGGACTGTTGTCAGTCCATTTGCTATAATCTGCAAAATGTCTGTTACGGCTATCCCCGTCCGTTTTTTTCCATAATCAATGGCCAATATTCTGCTCATATCCCCTATTTTTTAGGCACGGATTACACGGATTCACACGGTATCAGTATCCATTCATTCCGTGCACTCCGTATAATCCGTGCCTAATTTTATCTTGCTTTATACGATTCCGTATTAGTAAATGTTGTAAAGCAACCAAGCCTTTTGGAAGTCTGCATTGTCCGGATGCTTGGCCTTGAAATCGTCGCGGGCTTGAGCAGCCTGAATACGGTCGTCATAAGAAGCGGCAACTACACGATACATATTTCTTTCTGCATTGTATACTACCTTTGCGCTATAACCTTCGGCATCCAGTTTTTGCTTCAATCCTTCTGCGTTAGCCTTTACACCAAAGCTACCACAAACTACGCTATAAGCCTTCAAGCCTTCGCCCGATACCAAATTAACCTTTTCTTCGCGTACAGTACCTACATTTACTGTAGAAGTCGATGTCTGTACAGGAGCGGCAACTACTGGAGTTGCTTCAGCCGGAGCATCTTCTTCTGCAGGAGCAGCAGCCATTTCTTGTTGCTTAGCCTTTTCGTATGCCTTCTTATAAGCACTTTCGCTTGACTTACAAGCAGTGAAAGAAAGAGCGATACACAATCCCATACCCAATACAACTAATTTTTTCATAATGTTCTATTCTTTTTTACTGATTAATATTCCTTTTAGCACATATTTGTTGCAAAATTAACAATAATGCCGTAATCCACCAAACTTTATGCAACTTTAATTGTTAGAGTTAGGAAATATAAACATTTGGAAGCATGAATGATATGAATTTACCGGATGAATTGTTGGTTGGGCTCCAATTACAGAAGAAATACATCGGTTTGCAGGTCGAAGAGAAAGCAGTCCGCATCTTGGCCGCCACTTCCTTGTCCTTGGCTTTTCTCATAACAGGTTCTACCGTTCTGTATTATTGGGGAGGGCTTCTTGCATCCCTTTGCTTTGGGATAGTCTGCCTGCTGGTCCTTGCCTATATGGCGCATCGGCGCAGTTGTGCCATTGCCCGTGCCAGGAGGGAGACGGAGGCCGAAATCAAGGCTTCGAATGCGTTGCTGAAAACTCATTTTTCCGAACTGACTGCCCCGTCCCACACCTTGCTGAGCCTATACCAAACCATCCGCACCCTTATCCACATTATCCGCGAAGTGAGGATGTTGTTCAAACTATAAAGTGTTTGTTTGGAGAACCCTTATTTTGTCATCCTGAGCATCGCGAAGGATCTGACGAGTTGTTGAGCGTAGCGAAAAAAA
>CAZFDP010000171.1:0-4525 GCA_964518185.1 uncultured Phocaeicola sp.
GAGGCTTATCGGCGAATCGGTCAGAAGGACTCTGCCGATTATTACCGACGAGAAGCGGAAAGGTTTAAAAATCCTAAACACGAGTGGCCTGATTTTAAACCTGTTTTACTTGTCTGGGACGATGAAGTGGAAAGTGTCACATTCTATTATCTGCTTATCGGACTTATATTGTTGGGAGCAACGACAGGTTTTGTCTTTCTTCGTCGGAGACACTTACGTACACTTTCCATCATGCAACGTGAATTGGATATTCTTTCTCCTCATGCTCCCTTGGTATTCGACAAGATTGACCGGATTGTAAAGGATCATCTGTACAAGAACCGTTCCGAATTACACATGGAGGAGGCTGATTGGAAACAACTTCAGTTGGAAACAGACAAACGTTGGAATCATATAACTCTTCGCCTGCAAAAGAAATACCATCTGACCAATATGGAAATACGCTTGTTCTGTCTGAATTTGACGGAAGTCCCTACTATGCACATGCCCTATCTGTTCGACCGAGGACGGAGTACCATATACAACAAAAACCGTGAGCTGTTGTCGAAACTGAAGATAGAACGCACTTCGAATACCTTCAAGGAGGACCTCAAAGCCTTTATCGAAAAAGAAAAATAATCCGATGGAATCGGTGCTTTTTGCATGTTGAAGCACTTTGTACACTTCTTGTACACCTCTGTTTTAATCTTTCTTCTACTTTTGGGGCAATAACTCAAAACAACGAAGATGATGAAAAGAAATTTGCAGACTTGGGTTGCTTTTATCCTCATGACCCTAATGATGAACGGTGCGTATGCGCAAGCAATGTATGGAGTGAGTGGACTAATTCAGTCGGCCTCCGGCGAACCTTTGGTGGGAGCCAGTATCAAGCTGACTGCATCCAAGAAAAACGAATCATATATAGGTACATCCACAGATTCTGAAGGGCATTTTGTGCTCCGTGCCTCGAAGGGAAATTACCTGTTGGAAATTTCCTTCATCGGCTATGCCACTTATACCACTCAAGTAGAATTAAAGGGAGATGTCAATCTGCCACCTGTTATCTTGAACGAGGATGCCAAATTAATGAACGAATTAGTAATCACCGCTCGCACCATTACTTATAATACCGACGGCTATGTGGCCGAAATCTCCAAGAATCCCCTATATAGGACAATGGACCTGAATGCCGTCTTGAAGATGACTCCCGGCACTTTTACCACTCCCAATAGCGTACAGCTATATGGACGGAACGTGGCAATAGTCTATCTGAATGGCCGCGAACTTAAAATGGATGGTGAGCAACTGATTAACTATCTGGAAGGTATTGAGGCCAAGAATGTGAAGGAAATGGAAGTCATCACCGCATCGGGCGTGGAGGAAGATGCCACTTCCAAGGGCGAAAGCATCATCAAGATTACGACTGTCAACCCCGAAACAGGCGGTATGGCCAATGTCAGTGGAAGTACAATAGATGGCAAAGACAAGAATATACACACGTTAAGTGGCAACGTGAATTGGCGTATCAACTCCAAGTGGGGAACTTATGTCAACTTGTCGAGCGCATTGGGCAATACGGACAGAGGCAGCAGGAACGAAACCCATTTTTGTGAGACCGACGAACGGCGTATCCACACATCGAAGGTGGAGAACGATTTGAAGAATATCCGTGGTGTATTGGGCATCACCTACGACCTGGACAAGAACAACCTCTTTTCCGTGGAAGGGACTTTGTGGAAAAACCGGAACGAAAACCCTACTTCCGCTTTTACCCGTAGTCTGATGGACGGAGCTTCTACGGACATAGCCGAGGAGACAACCGACTATCTGCGCGACTATCTGCACTACAACCTCTCCTTTATCTATACGCACAAGTTCAAGAATGGCGGCCAGTTGAGCTTCAAGGCCGACTATCTTAATACTCATACCGATGATGACAGCCACCAGCGTTACCGCTACACGGCAGGCGGGAATACGGGATACGACCATTTGAATGACGAAGAAAACGACGTAAGCACCCTTCGTGCCGACTATACCGTTCCCCTCAAGGGACTGAAAGGCAAGCTCTCCATCGGGGCGAAGTCCACTTGGCTGCGCAATGAGAGTTACACCAATTACGCTTCCTTCTTGAACGGACAGCAAGACCAAACCACCACGTATGCCGACCGTTACCGCTATAAAGAGGACATCTATGCGCTCTATGCCAAATACGCTTTCACCTACAAGAAGCTGAGTCTTAATGTGGGCGTGCGAATGGAGGATGCCCGCATCGCTCCCCGGTCGTCCACCAATCCGGAGCGCAACCACGAAAGCCATTACACCGACCTCTTTCCCGAAGTGCGGCTCAACTATACCATTAATAAGGAGAAGGGGCATAACCTCAACCTCAGCTATGACCGTGGCTTGGGTCGTCCGTGGATGATGTATCTCAATCCGTTGGTGCGGCGTACCAGCGAATACAGCTACAGCATGGGTAATCCGTTGTTGGAGCCTACCTATTCCGACAACTTGATGATGACCTTTACGCTCTATAACAAATATGCGCTGAATGTACGCTACTTTCATGCCGACGACGGAAGCTTCAGCCTGTCGGAGAATAAGGACGGCATTCTTTATTCCACCTATCAGAATGGAATGGAGAGGTCCTACCTCTCCATGTATCTCAACATTCCCGTCAAATTGGCCAAGTGGTGGAATGTTAATCTGATGGGAGGCTACGACCTTCGGAAAGAGGATTATGTGGAGCGTAATACTTCTACAGGATTCTGGCATTTCAGTTATTCCATGAACATCACCTTGCCGAAGAATTTTCGTATCGAGCATACACTCTCTTACCTTTCGGCTGTCAAAGGGCTTTATGGAAAGGAGTCGGAAAGGCCGCAATGCTATTTGGATATTGTGAAAGCATTCCCCAAGCAAGGTTGGAGAATCACGTTGGGTATGGCTGATATATTCAATCGCGCGGGAGCCAAGCGCACGGATGTTTTCAACGAGGACTTCTATCAGTCGTCGAGGATGAATTACAGTAACTTTGGTATCACTCTTCGGGTGAATTACAATTTCCGTTGGGGACAAAAATCTATGGTACGCCGTGGTATGTCGGGAAATATGGAAGAAATGACACGTATAGTAACGGAATAAATAGTACTTTTGCAATATCCGAAACCATGAAAGATAAAATGATGAAACAAATACAGAAAACAATTGTTGCACTCTGTTTGTACACCTTGCCGTTGGGTATCTCTGCCCAAACATTAGCTGACTTCCGGCAAGCAATGGAACGATATGATTACGAAACGGTAATCGAAAGTATAGCACCGGCAGCGGGCGACTCCCTGCTTACCCCTTTGCGGGCTCAAGCATTGAAGTACATGAATCGTTCGCCCGAAACCATCAACGAATGGAATTCCCTTCTCCCGACTGACAGTACCAATATTCGGGCAGTGGTAGAATTGGCTGAATGTTATCGTCAGTCGGGTGCTTTGCCTAAGGCTATTGCCTGCTATCGGAAAGCAACGGCCTTGCAACCGGCTAACAAGTATTTTCGTTTGCAATGTATCCGTACATTATTGGGGGCAGAAGAATATGAACAGGCAAAGGTTGCTTGCCACGAATGGTTGGCTATGGACAGCCTTTCGGCTACGGGATACAAATATTTGGGACAAGCATATGAAGGTTTGGCATCGGTCGATTCCAATGCCATTGTCTATGCCTTTACCAGTTACAATGCGGCCTATCGGCGCGATTCGCTCGATGCACAGACGGTGGCCCGTATAGCTAATATCTTCAACAACAACCAGCAATATGCCGAAGCCATCAGTGTAACGGAAACCTATCGACAGACCGATACACAGAATTTGGATGTAAACCGTCAGAATGCCAAAGCTTATTGCTTGTCCAAAGACTACAAGCAGGCGGTAACACGCTACGAAGAATTGAAGGCAATGGGCGACCACACCTTCACAACCTTGTACTATTTAGGAGTAAGCCATCTTCAGAATAACTGGCCGTATGGAGGGTATGATAATCTGAAACTTGCCCACCAGAAAGCTCCGATGGATATTAATGTACTTTACTATCTGGCCCAATCGTGTGCCCGATCTTCTTATAAACAGGAAGGAGTGGAATACATGCAGAAAGCTATCGAGACCGCTACACCCACCGATAGCTTGATGGTACGCCTTTATGAAGGATTGGCCGAATGTTACGATTATGCCGCCCAGCCCTATAAGCGTATTGATGCACTAAAGGAAGTGTACAAGTGGAACAAACATCGGGTGGTTTATTACCGGATAGCTCAAATATACGACCATCAGGAAGATTATGCCAATGCCGTGCATTATTACGAAAAATACATGTCCATGGTGCCACAACAGGAGCGTGTAGCTCACGATGAAGAAGGCAAACCCTTGAAAGATGTGCAAACCTATTATCAATTGGCAGGCAAGCGGATAGAGAAAATCAAGGCAGAAGATTTCTTTCGCAACGGCAAGAAAGAAAATCCAGCCGATGGATTGCCACCAAGAGCGGTAAGGATAGAATGATA
>CAZFDP010000172.1:0-4521 GCA_964518185.1 uncultured Phocaeicola sp.
ACCGATGCAAACGAAGTCATACGCTTTCCTTGGGCATTGTAAGGCGACACACGCACCAAACGGTGCACTCCGTTCTCGCCCTTCAAGTATCCGTATGCAAAACTTCCTTCTATATTGAAAGTCACTGTCTTGATACCGGCTTCATCACCTTCCTGCAAGTTGGCCACACTTACTTTGTAACCATTGGTTTCTCCCCAACGCATATACATACGCATCAGCATAGACGACCAGTCCTGACTTTCTGTTCCACCGGCACCCGAATTGATTTTCAATACACAATCCATAGAGTCCGCTTCCTGACGAAGCATATTCTTCAGTTCAAGAGCTTCCACTTCGGCAAGTGCTTTGGTGTATGCGGCATCCACTTCTTCTTCGGTCACCAACTCATCTTTATAGAAGTCGAACGAAAGTTCCAGTTCATCGGCCAAAGTCTTCACTTCCTTATAGCCTTCAATCCATTTCTGGAGTTCCTTCACCTTCTTCATCTGTGCCTCCGCCTTCTTGGCATCGTCCCAAAAACCGGGAGCCTGAGTACGGAGTTGTTCTTCTTCCACTTGAACTATTTTACCTTCAATATCCAGGTATCTTTCCAGGGCGGCTGTACGTTCCTTTACGTCTTTCAGTTGCTCTATTGTTATCATTTTGAGGAGTTTTTCTTATTGAGGTGCAAAGATAGTAATAATTTGTGAATTACCCTCCATTATCTGCCGATAGAAATTATATCCCGCAAAAATTCTGTTTACAATGCCATATCCACTCAGTCTCTAAACAACATAAGCCCATCAGAATTTAACATTGGATTCCCCTCCCCTCAAAAAACTACTACGCGTACAAAAATTTGCTACTACGCGTAGTAGCATTTTTTTCTACGCGTAGTAGCAAATTTTATACGTATAAGGCTACAAATTATTGGGTGTTAATGTTAACTGTTAATGGAGAACGTGATTTTATTATTCTTTATACATAGCCTCAATTTCGGCAGCATAGTTCTTGTTCAATACACTGCGCTTGATTTTCAAGGTATTGGTCAATTCACCCTTCGCCATGCTGAACGGTTCGGGAAGCAAGGTAAACTTCTTGATTTGTTCATAATGGGCAAACTGTTGCTGAAGCGTATCAATCCGTTCACGGAAGAGAGCCATTATGGCATCATGCTTCAACAAATCGGCCATACTTTCGTATGCAATGCCTTTCTCTTCGGCATATTTCTTCACCAAGCCATAATCGGGCACAATCAAGGCTGCCACAAACTTACGTTCGTCGGCAATGATGGAAATCTGGTCGATGTAACGGTCTACCACCATCTTTGTCTCAATAGCTTGCGGAGCAATGTACTTGCCGTTCGAAGTCTTGAACAAATCCTTGATACGTTCGGTCAGGAACAAGAACCCATCCTTCATGTAACCGGCATCGCCTGTACGGAACCATCCATCTTCGGTAAAGGCTGCCTTGGCAGCCGCTTCCTTCTTGTAATATCCATGTGTGATAGCCGGGCCTTTCAGCAGAATTTCATCGTTTTCACCGAATTTTATCTGCATGTGTGGCATCAGCTTACCTACCGAGCCAATCATGTGGTCGAAATTGTTTTCGCAAGACACCGTCGCGATGGATTCGGTCAATCCATAACCGGCCACCATGTTAATACCAACCGAAAGGACAAACTCCTGCACTGCCGGTGGAATGGCTGCCCCTGCGGTGGGGAAGAAAGCACCTCTATCCAAGCCCAATGTTTTCTTCAACAAACTATAGATGGTCTTTTCGTAGAACTTGTACTTCAAGTGCAACCACATCGGAGCCGACTTGCCTTTACATACATATTCCACATTATGTTCGCGCCCTGTTTTAATGGCATCTAACATCAAAGTCTTCTTGATGCCGGTAGTATTGTTGATGACCTCGTTTACACCGGCATACACCTTTTCCCAGAAACGGGGAACGCTGCACATGGCAGTAGGACGCACCTCCTTGATAGTCATCTGAATATCTTGTGGACGTAGGTTGATATTCAGTTCGGCACCCACGCACAAACACCAGCAACTCCAGGCACGCTCAAACACATGGGTAAACGGTAAGAAATTGATTACCACATCGTTCTCGCCCAATCCAGGGAAACGTTCACAATGCGCATCCATTACCGATTCGTATCCGGCATGTGTCAGCATCACACCTTTGCTTTCGCCGGTAGTACCGCTGGTATAGAGAATGTTCATCAAATCATCCTTCTGCGATTCGGCGGTACGCTTGTCCACCTCCTGCTGATGCTTGCCATCCTTAGCCAATGTCAAAAAATCCTCCATATATATAGAAGTCTGGTCTTGCGCATCAAACTTCACATCGCGGTCGAACACCACAATCTGCTTTAAAGAAGAACTAATGGCCATCACCCGGAAAGCTACATCATATTGTTGCTGTTCGCCCACAAACAAGTAGCGAATCTGTGCATCTTCCAATATATAATGAACCTGTGCCTCCGAACTGGTGGCATAAAGAGGAACCGTTACGGCCCGGATACCAAAGGCTCCGAAATCCATAAACAGCGATTCTGGCTTGTTTTGAGTGAATACTCCAATATTTTCCTGCACCCCCACTCCGAGTTCTATCAAGGAGTTCGATACATTAGTTACTGTTTCGGCAAATTGATTCCATGTAGTCGGAATCCACGTATTTGTCTTATAGTCACGATGTTTCAAGGCAACTCTGTCGCCATACTTTTTAGCCTGACACTGAATCAGGTCCGAAAACAAAGTCTTGCTCATAACTCTTAAGATTAAAATCTGCAACAAAGATATTGTTTTATTTGGAATTATCCGAATCAAAGATGAATTATTTTCATCGTCCAATCAAAGACTTAGCTTTATCCGCTTCTCAGAATTAGTTGCAAAACCAACTTTATTTCTCATCTGATTATCGTATGAATTCATATCAAAATACTATCTTTGCATCCATAATCAGATAAACATTGATATGACTGACTTGACACATTATACTTCTGAAGCAATCACTTTATTGAGTGCGCTTATCGGAATCCCTTCGGTAAGCCGTGAAGAAGAGAAGGTTGCCGACTTTTTACAAAATTACATCGAAGAGACAGGCATCATGACCGGCCGTTCAGGCAACAACATCTGGTGCATCTGCCCCAACTTCGACTTGAAGAAACCCACTATCCTGCTTAATTCGCATATCGACACCGTAAAACCCGTAAACGGTTGGCGCAAACAACCATTTACCGCCAAGATTGAAAACGGCAAGCTTTACGGATTGGGCAGCAACGACGCCGGCGCCAGTGTAGTGTCTTTGCTTCAGGCTTACCGCCATCTTTCGACAACTGAGCAAACATACAACTTGATTTTCTTAGCTTCGTGCGAAGAAGAAGTATCGGGCAAAAACGGAATAGAGAGCGTACTTCCCTTGCTTCCGCCCATCACTTTGGGTATTGTAGGCGAGCCTACGGAAATGCATCCTGCCATAGCCGAAAAAGGACTGATGGTACTCGATGTAACCGCCCATGGCAAAGCCGGACATGCCGCCCGCAACGAAGGCGAAAATGCCATCTACAAAGCCTTGGAAGACATCCAGTGGTTCCGCGACTACCGTTTTCCCAAGGAATCTCCCCTTTTAGGGCCTGTCAAGATGAGTGTTACGCAAGTCAACGCCGGCACCCAGCACAATGTCATCCCCGACCTCTGCAGTTTTGTGGTAGACATCCGAAGCAACGAATGTTACTCCAACGAAGAATTGTTTACCGAAATCTGTTCACACATCGGTAGTGAAGCGAAGGCCCGTTCCTTCCGCCTCAACTCCTCGCGTATCAACGCCGGACACCCGTTTGTAAAACGTGCGGTAGAATTGGGACGCACCCCCTTCGGTTCCCCCACCCTTTCCGACCAAGCCTTGATGCGCTTCCCGTCGGTCAAGATAGGACCGGGAAAGTCCTCCCGCTCGCATACGGCCGACGAGTACATCGTACTCAGTGAAATAGAAGAAGCTATCAAACTTTACATAGAACTATTAGACGGGCTGGTGATTTGATTCACCGCCCGTTTTTTCAAAAAAAGTACCGAAAGTGCCTTCACAAGTTTCACCACCCCATACACATTCCCTTGTTTGGTGTGCAATCGTTTAGCCCCTATCTTGGTCAGCACATTCCCCATACGCTGAGGCTTCACCTCCTTCATTTGCATCAAGTTCTTCAGGATGGTCATCATTCGTTTGTCTATCATCCGATAGGTGTTCATGTCCTTCGGTTTGCACTCCGGCATTGTCCCGATTTGTCCGCCAATGTCCGCCAAACTTCAGTCTTAATTTGTCTTTCCAACGGCAAATATACCACATCTGTATAGCGGTTGTCAAGTATTTCTATACTTTTTTTGCCATCGTCCATAGATTTCTTTTAAAAATATATACCTTTGAAGAAATAATATTCTTATTAGAGCGTTGCATTGTTAAAAAGAAAACGTATCTTTGCGGTGTCTGGCCGGAGAAATGGCCGGACATATAAGAAAGCGTTTTTTGCTTTATCCT
>CAZFDP010000173.1:0-4497 GCA_964518185.1 uncultured Phocaeicola sp.
TCTTGAACGCTTCGCTGAATGCGTTACGGCCTGCCAACATGAACGAGATTTCGTTTGAATCTACCGGGTGCATCTTACCGTCGTAAACGATAACGCGAACGTCACGGGCATACGAACCAGTCAACGGACCTTGTTCCATACGGCTCATGATACCCTTCAAGATAGCCGGCATGAAGCGAGTATCGATAGCACCTCCTACTACACTGTTGATAAATACTAATTTACCGCCCCATTCCAATGGTACTTCTTCCTGACCCTTCACGTTCATCTTGAATTCCTGACCGTTGAACTTGTAAGTATCCGGCATCGGCATACCTTCATAATAAGGCTCAACAATCAAGTGAACTTCACCGAACTGACCGGCACCACCCGACTGCTTCTTGTGACGGTAGTCGGCACGGGCAGCCTTTGTGATGGTTTCGCGATAAGGAATCTTCGGTTCACCGTAAGTAATCATCAGCTTTTCGTTGTTTTCCAATCTCCACTTCAAGGTACGGAGGTGGAATTCACCCTGACCATAAACGATGGTCTGCTTCAATTCCTTGGACTGTTCCACTACCCATGTCGGGTCTTCTTCACGCATACGGTTCAAGATAGCCATCATCTTTTCAACGTCAGCTTCATTTACCGGCTTGATAGCGCGAGAGTACTTCGGATTAGGATATTTGATGAAGTTGAAACGGTTTTCAGAATCCTTGCCGTTCAACGTATTACCTGTCTTCACATCTTTCAATTTCACGGTACAGCCGATATCACCTGCACGGAGTTCTTCTACCGGAATACGGTTGGCACCTGCACATACGAACAACTGAGCCATACGTTCCTTCGAACCACGGTCGGCATTTGTCAAGTCGTCACCTTCGTGTACCTTACCGCTCATCACCTTGAAGTACTGAACACCACCGATGTGCGGTTCAACAGCAGTCTTGAAGAAGAACAAGGAAGTAGGGCCATCAGCACTTGGCTTCACCACTTCACCACGAGTATTGTGTACTGGAGGCATTTCGTCAACGAACGGAACCACGTTGCCCAAGAATTCCATCAAACGGCGAACACCCATGTCCTTACCTGCACAAACGCAGAATACCGGGAACATACCACGAGCAGCCAAGCCCTTGCGGATACCTTCACGCATTTCGTCTTCTGTCAACGATTCTGTTTCGAAGAACTTTTCCATCAAGGTTTCATCGTGTTCAGCGGCAGCTTCCACCAATGCCTTGTGCATCTCCATGGCCTTGTCCATTTCAGAAGCCGGGATTTCTTCGATAGTCGGAGCACCACCTTCAGGACCCCATGAATACTTCTTCATCAACAATACGTCGATGATTTCATGGAAGTTAGGACCTGTTTCGAGTGGATATTGTACAGGAACTACCTTTGAGCCATAAATAGCTTGGAGTTGTTCCAACACGTTGTCATAGTCACACTTTTCGTGGTCGAGCTGGTTTACCAAGAAGATAACCGGCTTGCCCAACTTTTCAGTGTAGCGGAAGTGGTTCTGAGTACCTACTTCAGGACCATACTGACCGTTCAACAACAACACAGCAGTGTCTGTCACGTTCAATGCAGTCATGGCTGCACCCACGAAGTCGTCACTACCCGGACAATCGATGATATTAAGTTTTTTGTTGTTCCATTCTACATGATATACAGTAGAAAAAACAGAATATCCATATTCCTGCTCTACAGGAAAATAGTCACTTACAGTATTCTTAGCCGTAATTCTACCACGACGTTTTATAATACCACTCTCATAGAGCAACGCTTCAGTGAGGGTGGTTTTACCTGCTCCATCGTTACCCAGGAGCGCAATGTTTTTAATTTCATTTGTTTGATATACTTTCATGATATCTAAGGTTTAATTATTAACTATTGGATATGCTTTTCATATCTCTTAAAAAACGGAGCGCAAATTAGAAAATTTTGTTCAAAAAACCAACGGTAACAAGCATGTTACTAAACTATGTTATAAAACAGAAGCAATTATATCTTATTATACATTAAGATATCAATAACCGATTCATCTCTTTTATATAGTAATCCGCATTATTTTTTTTTGTACCTTCGCCAAAAAGAAAAAAGATGGCAGACAATTATTTAGAAAAACAATATGAAGCTTATCATGCACGGAAAGCAACCATGACAAGCCTCCCCAAAAGGAGAAAAGGTACAATCATTTCAAAAGAGATGCAAACAGATGCCGTAGAAGCATTAAAGGAACTAATTGAAACCCCTTCCATCCAAGTACCTTTCCAACTCTTCCGTGATAAACTTTACTCAGCAACAGATCTCTACGAAGGGTATCAACTTGGCAAGCCCGGTTCATACACTTATAGTTATGACTACAAGGTATACCAACACTATTTGAATAAGGGCAAACATACCACCGATATCCGTGAGATGCTTGCCCGTACACTTCATGACCATTCCATGACGAATGCCATGTACGATTTTCTGGCTCGCTTTGACGAACGATGTGTTGTGGGCATTATGGGCGGACATGGGTTATTACGAACCGAAGAAACCTACCGACAGATAGTTTTTGTAAGTAAAGCACTAACCGAAGCCGGTTGCCTCATGGTTAGCGGAGGCGGTCCTGGTGCCATGGAAGCCACCCACTTGGGAGCATGGATGGCAGGATATACCGAAACCGAAATAAACGATGCCATAAACATTCTACAAAAAGCCCCCACATTTAAAGACCGTTTTTGGTTGGATACAGCTTTCCAAGTGATGACAAAATATCCCCACGGAGAATATGCAAGTTTGGGAGTGCCCACCTGGCTCTACGGACATGAACCTGCCACTCCTTTTGCTACCCGCATTGCCAAATATTTCGACAACAGCATTCGTGAGGATAGTATCCTTACCATCGCTAAGGGAGGCATCATCTATTCGCCGGGAAGTGCAGGTACCATGCAAGAAATCTTCCAAGAAGCCGTGCAGAACCATTACCTCAGCTTCGGTTATGCCAGTCCTATGGTGTTTATGGGTACTGAATATTGGACAAAAGAGATGCCCGTATGGCCTCTCATGCAACATTTGATAGTCAAAGGGAAATACAAGAACTTATTACTTACCCTCTCAAACTCAACTATTGAAATTGTAAAAACCATCCTTGACTTCCGTAACAAAAAAGACAAATAATATGGCAGGTCTTTATCTTCATATTCCTTTTTGCAAACGTAGATGTATCTATTGTGATTTTTTTTCCACCACTCAACATGAAAAAAGACATCACTATGTGCGTGCCTTGTGTCGCGAGTTAGAGTTAAGAAAGGACTATTTGGAAAGCGAAGAAGTGGAAACCATCTATCTGGGAGGAGGTACTCCTTCACAACTTTCACCCCAAGAACTAGAAACCATCTTCACTACGATATATAATATATATAAGGTACGCGAGGATGCAGAAATAACTCTCGAAGTCAACCCCGATGATTCAACAAACGATTATGTAAATACCCTTCGCCTTTTGCCTATCAACCGAATAAGCATGGGTATACAAACTTTCAACGAAGATACTTTAAAAGTACTCCATCGTCGCCATACCGCACAACAAGCCATAGAAGCATACAACCGGCTTCGAGAAGCTGGATTCCAAAACATCAGCATCGATTTGATGTACGGCCTACCGGGAGAAACATTACAACAATGGAGGAAAAATCTGCATCAAGCTATCAACTTGCATCCCGAACATATCTCGGCCTATCACCTGATATACGAGGAAGGGACTCCACTTTGGGAATTCAGAAAACAACATTTAGTGAAGGAAGTTGACGAAGAATTAAGTGTCAACCTCTTTAAAGTCCTGATAGACACATTGACACAAGCCGGATACGAACATTATGAGATTTCCAATTTTTGCTTACCAGGATTATACTCCCGTCATAATTCCAGCTATTGGACAGGTAAGAAATACTTGGGATGTGGGCCTTCTGCCCATTCATATAATAAAATTACCCGCCAATGGAATGTTGCTTCATTAGAGAACTATATAAATGGAATAACCAACGATAAGCCCAATTACGAAATCGAAGAGTTAAACTTATATACCCGATACAATGATTTTGTAATCACCAGCCTCCGTACCTGTTGGGGAATGTCCCTCTCCCAGCTCCGCATGGAACATGGCGAAGAATTGTACCATTATTGCCTACGTATGGCAAGACCACACCTTGAAAAAGGCACCTTAATAAACGAAAAAGATACCCTCCGACTCAGTCGGGAAGGTATCTTTATATCCGATGGTATTATGAGCGATCTGTTGTGGATATAATTACTTTGCCAAGCTATAAACCACATCCATAATCTTCTGTCCTATTTCATCAGCCGCTTCCATAGTCGATGCCTCTGAATAGACACGGATGATAGGCTCTGTATTACTCTTACGCAAATGAACCCATTTATCGGGGAAATCAATCTTCACACCGTCTATATCGTTAATTTCTTCATCCTTATATAATTCTTTCACCTTAGCAAGAATAGCATCCACATCTG
>CAZFDP010000174.1:0-4496 GCA_964518185.1 uncultured Phocaeicola sp.
TGTCCTGAAATATGGTGCAGGTATTATTGGTCTGATGATACTCTGTCTGCTTCCTTCCGGGATGAGCCGTTCGGCCTGGGTGGCTGCTATTGTTTCTGTGGGTTACGTAATGGTGATGCACCATCGGGAGAAGTTAAGCATGTTTCTTCGGAACCATTGGAAAGGCGTGTTGGTGGGTGGTGCAATGTTAGTTGTTCTTGCTTGTGGCGCTTATCATTTGAAGAAGGATTCGGCAGATGGACGCTTGCTGATGTGGAAGGTGGCTGCCCGTGCGGTATGCGAACGTCCCTGGAGGGGTTACGGTTGGGATTATGTAGCGGGTGCTTACGGGGATGCACAGGAAGCCTACTTTGCAGCAGGCGATTATACAGCAACGGAAGCGCATGTAGCAGGTAGTCCCGAATATGTGTTCAATGAATATTTGCAGGTGGCAATGGCTTGGGGGGTACCGGTGCTGTTGCTTGGTCTGCTTGTGCTTGTCGGTGGTTGGTGTATCGCCCATCGCAGGAAGCAATATGGATTGTGTGGTGCCATGCTTTCGTTCGGGGTATTCGCTTTCTCATCTTATCCGTTGCAGTTTCCTTTGTTTGTGTTTTCATTGGGCTTGTTATGGGTGGGCTGTGTCATCAGCGGCTTGCCGCATCGGAAGTTATGGGGGAGGGTAACGACGGTTGCCTTGCTGTTCATTACCCTAATGGGTGGGGGATGGCTGTATTATCATCAACAACAAAAGGACGAAACAAAAGATAAGTGGAAACGTTGCCGGGTGCTGTACCAATCGGGTGCATACAGTCAGGCGGTGGAAAGTTATGCAGAGCATTACAAAGCGATGAAACTCGATGCCCGTTACTTGTTTGAGTACGGTCATGCCTTGCACAAGTTGCACCGAAACGAGGAATCGAATAGGATTTTACAGGAAGCCTTGAAAGTAAGCAGTGACCCGATGATTCTGAACATCATCGGCAAGAATTGTCAGGAGATGCAGCAATATAAGGAAGCGGAACATTGGCTGCTTCGCTCCACCCACCGTTTGCCCGGTCGGATTTATCCCTATTATCTGCTTGCCAAGCTCTATCAAGAAGCCGGTGATTGCTTTCCTCCCGAAAGGTTGGAATGGGCTATAAGAATGGTCTTGGAAATGGAACCGAAAGTACATTCCCGTGCCATTGATGAGATGAGGGAGGAAGTAAAGACGTTATCCAAAAATGCCCATTCCATCGAAGAGAATCAGTTTGGTAAGTAATTGTCAGTGGAAAAATTAGGTTGTAATTTGTGAATGACGTAAATTTACTTTCCGAAGAATAAGAACAGTAAAACAAAAAAAATAAATTTGGGAGAAAAAGAAGGGCAGAAAGAACAATCGAAATTGGCAACTACGTTCTTATCCGCCCTTAGCTCTCCCTTAAAAAGAGGAGGTAACGGCAACAAAAGTAATGTAATTATTTGAATGAAGCAAATCGGCGATGTGTTTTGTTCACGGGAAGTCTTTCCGAAATAAGATAAAGTAATTATGATATTAACGAATTAAAAAGAATCAACATGAAAAAATATGTAAAAGTAGCCTTTGTGGCAGTAATAGCAGCCATTGCTGGCTATAATGTATATCAGTCGCAATCAGTAATGAACAGTATGTCAGAATTTGCTTTGGCTAATGTGGAGGCGTTGGCACAAATAGAAACGAATGGAAGTGATTGTGCTGACCAATGTTCAACCTCATATGATACCCATTTTTGTTGCACGATAGTAATAAATGGTATGGCTTTTAATTTATATTATGATTATATACCTATCGGATAAAATTATGAAATTTGCAGTCTTTATATTAATATCCTTTTTCTTCTCTTCTTGTATTCGTGATATAAAACGACAAGAAGATATATATAAAATGGATAGTTATCAATTGCTTGAGAAAACGTCAGTTGTTACTGATTCTATTTTTTTAGGGAAACCAGGCTCTTTGGCTTTGATTAATGACTGGTTGGCTGTATATGATTTTCATGATGGTAATATGGTTACATGGATTACACCGGATAGAAAGGACTCAAAACGAAATGTTGCTGTTGGTGTTGGCCCAGGAGAGTTCTTCCCTCCACTAACTTTGTATGCTGATAGTGAGAAGAATCATATTAGGATGATGTTCAGGAGTATGCAAAAATGTTATACATTCAGGTGGAAAGATGTATTGGAAGGACGTTTTACAGATCCAATATCCATTGATTCTTTAGCTAAAATCCCAGGAAAGATAATTCCATGTGATTCACTTTTTGTTGCCAATGATATGCAGGAAGATGGTAATTTGTTTTCTTTACTTTCTGCTAAAAGAGGGTTGCTTTGTAGGTTCGGTGTTTATCCTGGAGATATTGACTCTAAATTCAAGTCTCCACAAAGCCGTAATATGATAACGCAGTCCACTTTGTCATATAATAAAAGAAATAAGACGTTGGTAGCTGCAGGATGTATGTCTGATATGCTTTCTTTCTATAAGGTTGGAAATGACACTGCTAAGTTGTTTAAAGAGTACTTTACTATAGATGCGGACATGGATGTAAAAGAAAAGAATAATGGTATAAGCCTTGTCCCTAATTCCAGTACCATAAGTACATATTTAAACCTTTATTCTACAGATTCTTTTTTTTATGCTTTGTATTGGGGAAGCCCGTATGGTAAATTACCTGAAAAGAATTATATACAAGTCTTTGACTGGAGTGGTAATTTTATAAAAGGATATGTGATATCTGATATATTGACTTCAATTGCTGTGGATGAAAAAAAGGGTATTCTTTATGGTATATCAAGGGTAGACGAACCTACCATAAATATATACCAATTGAATTGATCCTTTTATTCCTTTATTCCCCAATCACTCACCGTTCCCGTTTCGGACGAGAAACTGATTCCAATTTTGTATAATGGGCGATTGTCCGCTTCATAGGGGCGGGCATAGCCCTTTTCTTCTATCTGTGCCAAAGCTTCATCTGCTGTGCCGTCAAGCTTGAATTCGAAGATGTAGATGTAGTCGGGTGTTTCCACGATGCAGTCTACCCGTCCTTCGCTCTGCTGCTTTTCGGTGTAGACGGTGTAGCAGCTTATCATGCGCATAAGCAGATAGAACGTATAGTGGAAATAACGTTCGCGTTCGCGCTCATCTTCCTTACGACGCATGGAGTAGGGAATGTCGGCCAGGAATGAAGTAAGCAGCTTGCGGAACTTTTCTGTATCGCCTGCTTTCAAGGCTTTGACCGATTCAATGGCCCAACTTCCGGCTTCGGTCCTCGGCTTCAGATAATCTGCGGCTACCATAGTGACGAATCCCTTTTTCACTTCGTTGTTCGGGAAATCCAGTAAATAGGAATTCAATTCTATGTCACAATCCTTGATGGTGAGGTATCCGCTTTGGAATATCATGGGCAGGGGCCTCTCTACATCGGCCTTATAGTCGATAAACTGACTGGGGTCATAATACTTTCCTGTCAGTTCGTTCAGATTTTCTTGCGTATGGTTGAGCAACCGTATCAGATAAGTGGGTGTACCGCTACGGAACCAATAATCATCAATCCGTTGCGATGCAAAAGCATTGAGTACACTGAAAGGGTTATAGATATCTATCAGGTTTTCGCCAAAATGGTATCCATCGTACTGCAACCTTAAATGTCCTTTCATTCTCTCTTCTGTATATCGATACTTTTGAGCCAAACTATTTATCGGCTCATCGAAGTATTGATATAACTCCTCGGTAGTGATGCCACAGAGTGCTTCGTAACGCGGATCCATACTGATGTCTGCCGGTTGGTTGAACCCGCTGAACACACTGACTTGCGAGAACTTGGTGACACCGGTGAGCAATACGAATTGCAGATGCTCGTCGGCTTCCTTGAACACGGAATAGAATCCTTTTAGTATTTCACGATGATGGTCTTCCAACAACCATTTTTCGCCTTCGATGGTTGTTGAATAGCCGGTGTCGAGTACATCGAGCAGAGGCTTGTCATATTCATCAATGAGCACCACAGCACGACGGCCGGTCTTTTCGTGGGCGGCTTTCAATACGGCTTGGAAACGTCCCCCCATCCTTTTACTGACGGATGCCAAACCATAAGTTTCTTCCCACATGGAAAGGGCTGTATTGATTTTATCCTCTAAAGTTCCTGCCATTGTAAAGTTTTCACCACCAAACGAAAGATGAAATACCGGATACTCCAACCAATTCTTTTCTAATGTATCAATAGCTAATCCCTTGAACAGTTCTTTCCGTCCTAAGTAATAGTTCTTGAGGGTAGATACCAACAGGCTTTTTCCAAACCTTCGCGGACGACATAGGAAATATATTTTACCCTCGGTAGCAAGCTTATGAATCAAAGCAGTCTTGTCTACATATACATAACCATCATTAATAATTTGGTCAAAACTTTGTATTCCGATAGGGTATTTCATAACTGTTCCAATTGATTGGGTGAACGATGTTACAAAGTAACGAAAAACTTTTCCGATAAACAAAT
>CAZFDP010000175.1:0-4443 GCA_964518185.1 uncultured Phocaeicola sp.
GACCTTTAAAATGTACAGGTCTAATTATAAAGTTCACGAGGGGAACTATATGTATTAAAATGAGGGAATGTTATAATATAACAATAGGGTAGAAATTATTCTGCTTTTTTGTCATTCTTCAGCAAACGGAAAATCTGCGACAATCAATGCGGATATGGTCTAATGAACCATATCCGCATCATGTATCTTAAAGTTAGGGGAAAGTCAGCTATTCACACATTCACTGATGGTATATTGAAGAAGTTTTCTATTCGGAACCTTCAAGGCTTCGACCATCTCAGGTGCTGCAACGAAAATCTTGTAAGCTCGTGAATCATTTTCTGCCATCACCGTGCCTCTCAAGTAGGTGGAATCGTTAAACGATACCAGTATCTCGAATTGTTTCAAGTTTTTCATATTTATATTGTCTTTGTCCATTCTTCTATATATTAAGGCTAGTAAACTGTTTCTATTACTATAGTACAAAGGTAGGCAATATTTGTCTTCCGACCAAATTTGACGGGCTATTTTACATATTATTGATGGACATTCATGTAAAAATTGCCATTAATAATTAAAAAGAGGGGAAAAGATACGCTTATCTTCTCTCCTCTCAGGCTTCAACGATTCAAATGCCGACGCTTCCCAGCGTAAACATTCAAAAGAATCTTAATCTACTACATGAAAAACCTTCAGTGATTACAAAGATATTTAAAATCCGTCCCATATTTCGGGACAGGATGATTTTTATGTAAAAACAGCCATGAAATCCAATCAATCGGCTATGGTCCCGAAATTATTCATAGCCCCTTTCATTCATTTCCGACCGTTATGATTTAGTCAACCAGATACCGCAGAAAATGATGATACAACATATTACAAACACGGTGTATGCACAAGCAAAATGAATCCCGTTCCGTCCTTCTCCGGCATCGTCCTTGAAAAAGTATTTATAGGCTTTGAAAAGCAGGATGAGAAAGCCTGCAATCAATAGTGCAACTAATGCGAAAACAATTATATTCAACATAGATTTATCCTTTATACTATATACGTTAAACAATCTAATACTGTTCCCGCCCCTGCGGGCGGGAACTAACCTGTCAATCATTAAGCATCATCGGCATCTGAAGTGTGAGTTGCTGATGTTCTTCGTCTTCTTCCACCGGCTTGAATACAACGGCTCTACTGGCATCCATATAGTACATATACATACGTTCAGCAGTGAAAGCATTCAGGTTGGTCTGGATTAATGAGCCTTTCAATCCTATACTGATGTCGCGACCATTTTTGGCAACCATCATGGAAGCCTGTGCCTTGGTAGAGAAATCAAAATCTTCACCGGTAATATCCAATTCCATTCCGCTGATGGTCAGTTTTAGGAGCTGTGATGCTGAATTGGCGAATATACCTACCCGGCGTACCAGAGCCATCAGCTCTTTTCTGTCAAATTCGATACACTCGGTATAATTTGCAGGAATTACCGCATTATAGTTCGGGTATCTGCCTTCTACCAACCGGCTTGTCAGTTCGAATGATTCAAACTTAACGTAAGAATGTGTTGCGTCATGGCTGATTGTCACCTTTTCTTCTCCTTCACCCATAAATGATTCAGCCAACTTTGCAGTCTTGATGGACATCACGAAAAGTCCTTTGTTATCGTTCTCACATTTCTCTGTGAGTCTAATCAGTGAATGACCGTCACTGGCAGCCGCTTCTAATGTGCCGTTTTCATAACTGAAACAGATACCGTTCATGATAGGGCGGAGTTCATCCTGCCCGGCAAAAGAGGGTGCTTTGGAGAGAATACGCTTGAGAGCATCTGTTGCGAGAGAAATGGCAGCCGGTTCACGCATTTTCGGGAACTGCGGATACTCTTTAACGTCTGTAATCGGCAAGTTGAAATGACCGTTGGTATATCTGACTATACAGCCTTCATTGGAAATTTCAATGGTTATCGGTTGTTCCGGAATCTCTTTCAGTGCAGATACGAATGTCCGTGCATTCAGACCAAATTCAAAGGTATCTGTGCAATCCACCAATGAGAGTGTAGCTGTAGCAAAGTTTTCTGTATCCGATGCAGAGATGTGCATTGTACCGTCTGTAACTTTGAAAAGGAAATTGTCAAGTGCCGGAAGTGAATTCTTGCTGTTGATTACTCGTGCCAATCTGTCACACTTGCTGAAAAGTTCTCTGGAAGAAATTGTAATAGTATTCATAATAAAAAGTGTTTTCGGTCAGGGTTTACCGGTTCTACATAATCCAAGGATGAATTCCCTCTTTCATCTATTACAAAGATAGTGAAAATCAGTGAGATATGCAAATATATAACTGAAAATTCCAAATTATTTTTATTTTTGATGATGGTCTTTTCCCCTATTGTTTCTGTTTAATGACCGTCGGTTGTGCAAATTCAAACGAATTGTTTCTATGCGATATTAAAAATGAAATTCCCGAATTTCCACTTTTATTCTTTCAAAAGACGTATCTTTGTAAGTGATTAATCTATTACTATTATGAAAGCTAAAGTTTTATTGTTTTTCTTCTGTCTTTTACCGTTTATCGGAATGGCTCAGAATTTAGCAGATATCCGTACTGACATCCGTCATACGTTAGACGAATTCTGTTCTGTATTGAACAATGTCAATGATGATGTTCTGGACTATGAGAGACGTTTCAGAAACATAGAAGTATACGGCCCACAGATGGAACCTTCTATTTTCATGTTCAATGGTGAACGTCCAGGCTCTATAGTTAAATGGTTTGAAAGCTATGCCACAGACAGTCTTTTATATATTCCTGTTACCCATACGGTTGACATTACCGACCATACTCTACATAAGGTCAATGCCAATCCTGACGACCATAGATATGCCTTTGAAGGTATGATGGTACGTGAGTTTATTTCTGACCAAGGTGAAGCTGTCAAAGACCAATATCCTGTCAGCTTTACTGTCGTTTGGAACAGAAGCGGTAAGTTGGTTGAGATAACTGAAATTAACGGAGCGTGGTCTACATTGGACCGTAAATACCGCAACAATTTGAGTATAGCTTTGGAATTATTGGTAAAAGGCAATTATCGGGAAGCTCTTGATATTTACCATTCTTTTGCTGAACAAGGAAACCCGAAAGCTCAATGCGCTTATGCCTATTTAAACTATATAGGTATTGACGGGGTAAAGAAAGATACACATAAGGCCGGAATATGGATGAAGAAGGCAGCAGAGAACAATCTACCTGAAGCACAGTTGTTTTTAGGCAAATTTCATTATTTAGGTGATTGTGGATTTAAGAAAGATTTATCTTCGGCAGTTAAATGGTTTGAAAAAGCTGCTAATCAAGACAATACTGAATCCATGTTTATATTAGGTTTGATGCATTGCGATGGTGAGGGTGGATTGCCCAAGGATTCTGTTAAGGCTTTAGAACTTTATCAAAAATCTGCGGATATGGGTTTTATCAAGTCCCAACATGAATTAGGTTTATGGCATTTGGACGGACTTGGCCCTTTGTCTAAAGATGAAATAAAGGCGATTGAATGGCTTACCCTTGCCGCAGAACAAAACTATGCCCCATCCCAATATATGTTGGGACATCTTTCCTATTATGGTTCAAAAAGTAGATTATCTGATTATAATGAAGCTAAAATATGGTTTTTAAAGGCTATCCAGCAAAATCATCCCGAAGCCATGTATGAATTGGGTTATATTTATCAACATGACAAACACATATATGGAGAAAACATAAACGTCGCCTTGGATTTATGGGAAAAAGCTGGAGGTATGGGGCACATATCATCATTATATATGTTGGGTCTGCACTATTGGCAAGAGTACTACCATGAACCGTTATTGGAACATCTGAAGAAAAGCATTCATTATTGGGAACAGAGTGCCGGGATGAATGATTTACAATCTCAATATATGTTAGGGCTTACTTATATAATAAACGAAAAAGAGACCTATAATGCTAAAAAAGCAGTGGAATATACAACTCAAGCTGCAAAGAGAAATCACTCGGGTTCTCAATTAAAACTCGGATTATGGTACAAAAATGGAGAGTACGGATTGTCTAAAAATCTCAAGGAGGCATTCTATTGGTTAACGAAGTCATCCAAACAAGAGAATCCGAACGCTATACTTGAATTAGGAATCTTATATTATGAATCCAAGCCACAAAATGCTCATAAGGCGGTTGAATTATGGAGTAAACTCAAATATGACGACTATGCCACTTTCTATTTAGGTGTTTGTCATTTCAATGGTGAAGGTGGCCTGCCTAAAGATGAGAAGAAGGGATTGGATATGATTACCGAAGCCAAAGGCAGAGGAGTAGAAGCTGCGGATAAGTGGTTAGATGATTATTATAACAAATTGCGGAGTGCTACAGTAAAACAAGATGAGGAGCCCTCTCAATACACGCCGCCTGTCAATCCTGCTCCTAAGCCGCAGGTCAGCGAAGCGGAGC
>CAZFDP010000176.1:0-4441 GCA_964518185.1 uncultured Phocaeicola sp.
TTTATTTTTGCTTCAGATTTACTGAAAAAAGTGAAAGAAGAAGAAACACATAAATAATAAAAAAACTCCCATATGGGAGTTTTTTTTATTTCTGCCTGATAAAAATATTAATTGGAGTTCCAGAGAAATTCCACTTTTCACGCATCTTATTCTCCAAGAAACGACGATACGGCTCCTTTACATATTGTGGCAAGTTGGCAAAGAATACAAACGATGGTATGGCTGTATTCGGCAACTGAGTACAATACTTAATCTTAATATATTTCCCTTTATTGGAAGGTGGCGGATAAGCTTCAATAAGCGGAAGCATTTCTTCGTTCAACCGAGCTGTCGGAACACGACTGGTGCGTGCCAGATAAACTTCTTTCGCCGATTCCAACACTTTAAAAATACGTTGTTTGGTCATGGCCGAAGCAAAGATAATAGGAAAGTCGGTAAACGGAGCAAAACGCGAACGAATAGCATCTTCGTAAGATTTCATAACCTTTACATCCTTATTTCCCACCAAATCCCATTTATTCACCACCACCACCAAGCCTTTCTGATTGCGCTGGATAAGCGAGAATATGTTTAAATCCTGTCCTTCGATACCACGTGTAGCGTCAATCATCAAAATACATACATCCGAATTTTCTATGGAACGAATGGAACGGATTACCGAATAATATTCCAAATCTTCTGTAACCTTATTCTTCTTACGAATACCCGCTGTATCCACTAAATAAAAATCAAATCCAAACTTTTCATAACGGGTATAGATAGAATCTCGAGTAGTTCCAGCAATATCAGTTACAATATTACGATCTTCCCCTATAAAAGCATTAACAATAGAAGATTTACCGGCATTCGGACGGCCCACTACAGCAAAACGTGGAATTTCCTCATCCAGCATTTCTTCCGTTTCTTTATTGAATTTGCTTACAATTAAATCAAGCAAATCCCCTGTTCCAAAGCCACTAAGTGCAGAAATACAATAAGGGTCTCCCAAACCAAGCGAATAGAATTCAGCTGCATTATATTGGAGATCATTATTATCTGTCTTGTTGGCCACCATTATCACAGGTTTCTTGGTACGTCGAAGAATACCTGCTACCTCCATATCAAGGTCTGTTACCCCGTTCATCACATCAACAACAAACAGAATAACATCGGCTTCTTCTACCGCCAACATTACCTGCTTGCGGATTTCGCCCTCAAATATATCGTCAGAATTTACAACCCAACCTCCAGTATCGACTACCGAAAATTCACGGCCCAGCCATTCCGATTTACCATATTGACGGTCGCGAGTAGTACCGGCCTGCTCGTTTACAATTGCCTGACGTGTTTTAGTCAAACGATTGAACAGAGTAGATTTGCCTACATTCGGTCTTCCTACAATTGCTACTAAATTTCCCATATTCTTATTATTTGCGGCTATCACAGCCGGTTAATCCAAATGATACCCAAAATTTTTCAATTCTTTATCCGAACTTCTCCAATCTTTATCAACCTTAACAAAGGTTTCCAAATAAATGGATTTTTGGAAGAAATGCTCCAAGGTCTTTCTGGCTTCGGTAGAGACTTTCTTCAGTGCTTTACCCTGTTTCCCTATAATGATACCTTTCTGCGAATCACGTTCTACATAAATAACAGCATTAATCCGGATACTCTTTTCGTCTTCCTTGAATTGTTCCACCACTACTTCCACCGCATACGGAATCTCCTTATCATAGTACAACAATATCTTTTCACGAATTATTTCCGTAACAAAGAAACGGGCAGGCTTATCTGTCCATTGATCCTTCCCAAAATATGGAGGTGAATCGGGCAACAATTCTTTAATGCGCTTCATAACCATATCCGCTCCAAACTTAGAAAGAGCGGAAATTGGAATTATTTCAGCTTGTGGAATCAACTCATGCCATGTTTCCACATGTTTCACCAATTCCTCTTGATTACTTAAATCAATCTTATTGATAAGCAAAAGGATAGGAACTTGCATCTTACGAACTTTTTCGATAAAATCCATATTCTTATCGGGTTTCTCAATCACATCCGTTACATAGAGCAACACATCAGCATCAGCTAATGCCGATTCCGAAAAGTTCAACATTGATTCCTGCAACTTGTAATTAGGTTTCAATACCCCTGGAGTATCCGAAAACACAATTTGCATCTCATCTGTATTCAGAATCCCCATAATACGATGACGGGTAGTCTGCGCTTTGAAAGTAGCAATCGAAATTCGTTCGCCTACCAACAAATTCATCAATGTAGATTTTCCAACATTCGGATTTCCGACAATATTTACAAATCCTGCCTTATGCATATCTTTTTTATTTAATCACAGACAAAAAAACGCATCTGTTTTGCGGATGCGTTTTTGTATAATAGCCTTAGTATTATTTCTTACTACCATCATAACCCCATTTCACATAAACAGCGCCATATGTAAATCCAGCACCAAAAGCCGTGAATATTAGGTTATCTCCCTTTTTCAACTTCTTTTCGTAATCCCAAAGACATAACGGAAGAGTACCGGCACTGGTATTACCATAACGTTGAATGTTTATCATTACTTTTTCCTGTGGTACTTCCAAACGCGAAGCAACTGCATCAATAATACGCAAATTAGCCTGATGAGGAATTACCCAGTCAATATTATCCTTGCTTAAACCATTTCTTTCTGCAATGGTTGATGTAATCTCAGACATATTCGAAACCGCATACTTAAACACAGTTCGACCTTCTTGATAAAGATAATGCATCCGATGATCCACCGTGAAATAAGAAGGAGGACAAACAGAGCCACCCGCCTTCATATGAAGAAAAGGAAGTCCTTTACCATCGGTCCGCAAAATTGAATCCATTATTCCATAATCTTCCGTAGTGGCTTCAATCAATACGGCAGCCGCACCGTCTCCAAAAATCGGACAAGTAGCACGGTCAGTATAATCCACCATGGATGACATTTTATCGGCACCGACCAATATCACTTTCTTATGTCTTCCAGAACAAATAAGCGATGCAGCAACATCTAATCCATACAAAAAACCGCAACAAGCAGCTTGCAAATCAAATGCAAATGCATTTTTCAAGCCTAACTTATCACAAAGAATCGATGCTGTAGATGGGAAATGATAGTCTGGAGTCGTTGTGGAAACCAGAATCGCATCTATTTCATCAGGATTCACTCCAGTACGTTGCATCAGCTGTTTGGCAGCCTTACGAGCCATGTACGAAGTTCCTAACCCTTCTTCATTCAGAATACGTCTTTCCTTCACTCCGATACGGGTCATAATCCATTCGTCGTTGGTATCGACCATTCTTGAAATTTCTTCGTTAGTCAAGACATAGTCAGGAACATATCCACCGACTCCTGTTATTACTGCATTGATTTTTTCCATCATTCCAATGAATTAGTTTATACTTTCATAAAAACAGCCGACAGAGCCGAAGCTCGCCGGCTTTATTTTTACAAACGTACAAACGTGTTTGAAAGCCACCGATTAAACAGCAGCTTCTTTTACGATAGCTAACTTACCTCTGTAATAACCGCAAGCTCCACATACAGTGTGGTAAACATGCCATTCGCCACAGTTAGGGCAGATAGCCAAAGTAGGAGCAACTGCCTTATCATGAGTTCTTCTCTTAGCAGTTCTCGTTTTTGATTGTCTTCTTTTAGGATGTGCCATTTTTCTAAACTTTAATTATTATCTAATATTTTTTTAAATTCATTCCATCTCGGATCCATATCACGAGGTTCTTCACCACCATCATCCTGCATCATAAATAAATCATCATCATCTTCATCTGCCACAGAACGCAAGTGTTTACCCAGTTTATGAACCATATCTTTGTTACATTTTCCAAGAGCATGCACATGCTTCATCGGAATACTTAAAGCTATAAATTCATATACAAACCAAGCTATATTTACATAGCCATCTTCTTCGGGAATTATGACTATATCACCTATCTCAGAGTATTCGTCACCTAATTTAACCTTTAGGTTATCTATACTCTCAATCGGTTGTTCCATTTCATCCAAACAGCGGTCACAAGCTACAACAACTGTTCCTATAATATGGAAATCCAATAAATAAACTCCAGACGTCCTCTTCACCTTCAAGGTAACATTCAATTTACCCTTCTGAATATCCGGGGCATCCAAATCGGCAAAGAACTGATTATTCAACTGGTATTCATATTCACATGAATCAGTCACCATGTTCTTCAACTCAACCTTATATTTACTTAATGTTCCCAAATTGCCTAACTACATAATTCGGGCGACAAAGATACAAATAATATTTCATTGTTTAAAGAAACAACAGCTATTTTTCTTTATTTTCTTTGTCACAATAAATAAAAAAGCCCCCAACTCATTAGAGCTGAAGGCTTCTCTCCATAAAACGGCAGCTACCTACTCTCCCACCTTAGCAGTACCATCGGCGTG
>CAZFDP010000177.1:0-4435 GCA_964518185.1 uncultured Phocaeicola sp.
ATAGAAAAAATACCACTGAAAGATTGGAATTGAAGAAGTACAATCCTATTTTGAAGAGAGTAACAGTTCACAAAGAAATTAAATAATTTAACCTATGGCAAAGAAAGCAGTTGCAACACTCCAGACTGGTAAGACTGAAGGTCGTTCATACACTAAGGTTATCAAGATGGTTAAGTCTCCGAAAACTGGTGCTTACATCTTCGATGAACAAATGGTACAAAATGATAAAGTTCAAGACTTTTTCAAGAAATAATCGGTTAAACGATATTGTTCAAAAGTTCCTTTCGTTGAAAATGAAAGGAACTTTTTTTATGTCAATCTTGTTGGTGTTAAAGATATGTTATATCTTTGTACAATAATTAGTTAAACAAGACTACAATATATGGGATTTTTTAGTTTTTTCTCGAAGGAAAAGAAAGAAACCTTGGATAAAGGATTGTCTAAAACCAAGGAAAGTGTATTCAGTAAGATAGCCCGTGCCGTAGCCGGAAAATCGAAAGTGGATGATGAAGTACTTGACAATTTGGAGGAAGTACTTATCACTTCGGATGTAGGTGTGGAAACTACATTGAATATAATCAAACGTATTGAAGAAAGAGTTGCAAAAGATAAATATGTAAATACGCAAGAGTTGAATAATATTCTTCGCGAAGAGATTGCCGCACTTCTGACTGAAAACAATACGATGGATTCGGAAGAATTCAGCATACCACAAGATAAGAAACCGTATGTTATTATGGTAGTGGGAGTAAATGGAGTGGGCAAGACCACTACAATCGGAAAACTTGCCTATCAGTTCAAAAAGAACGGATTGAATGTATATTTGGGTGCAGCAGATACATTCCGTGCGGCAGCTGTAGAACAGCTTGATATTTGGGGGGAACGTGTGGGAATTCCGGTTGTCAAGCAAAAAATGGGTTCCGATCCGGCTTCTGTTGCATACGATACGTTAAGCTCGGCGGTAGCTAATAACGCAGATGTGGTTATTATTGATACGGCTGGCCGATTGCATAACAAGATTGGTTTGATGAACGAATTGACCAAGATTAAGAATGTTATGCAAAAGGTGGTACCTGATGCGCCACATGAAGTATTGCTCGTTTTGGACGGTTCCACCGGACAAAATGCATTTGAACAAGCCAAGCAATTTACCAAAGCTACAGAAGTGACTGCTATGGCAATTACCAAACTTGATGGAACAGCTAAAGGTGGTGTAGTTATCGGTATTTCTGACCAGTTCAAGATTCCCGTAAAATATATCGGTTTGGGCGAAGGCATCGATGATTTGCAGGTATTCCGCAGAAGAGAATTCGTTGATTCATTATTCGGAGAAAATAAATGAGACGTAATACAATAGATATTATAACCTTAGGCTGTTCAAAGAATTTGGTCGATTCGGAAAAACTGATGAGACAATTGGAGGCCAATGGTTACAAAGTTACCCATGATTCTTCCAATCCTCAAGGAGAGATAGCCATTATCAATACTTGCGGTTTCATCGGTGATGCCAAGGAGGAGTCCATTCAAATGATATTGGAATTCTGTGAAGCTAAGGAAGAAGGCCGATTGAAGAAATTATTCGTAATGGGTTGCCTGTCTGAGCGTTATCTATCAGAACTTAAAGTGGAAATACCGCAAGTGGACAAGTTTTATGGGAAATTCAATTGGAATGAATTGTTGGATGATTTGGGAAAGACATACAAGGCGGAACATGCTATTGAACGTACCTTAACCACTCCTAAACATTATGCCTATTTGAAGATTTCGGAAGGTTGTGACCGTAAATGTTCTTATTGTGCCATTCCTATCATTACAGGAAAACATGTTTCACGCCCTATGGAAGAAATTATAGATGAGGTGAAAATCCTTGTTTCTGAAGGGGTGAAGGAGTTTCAAGTCATAGCACAAGAATTGACTTATTATGGGGTGGATTTATACAAAACTCAAAAATTGCCCGAATTAATCGAAAAGATTGCTGAAGTACCTGGCGTGGAATGGATAAGACTTCATTATGCTTATCCTGCTCATTTCCCGGAAGATTTGTTTAGAGTAATGCGCGAACATGACAATGTTTGTAAGTATATGGATATTGCACTGCAACATATCAGTGATAATATGCTTGATAAGATGCGTCGTCATGTAACAAAGGCTGAAACATACGGATTGATCGAGAAATTCAGGAAAGAGGTGCCGGGTATTCATCTGCGTACCACATTGATGGTAGGACATCCGGGAGAAACAGAAGAAGACTTTGAGGAATTGAAGGAATTTGTCAAAATAGCCCGATTTGACCGTATGGGAGCATTTGCCTATTCGGAAGAAGAAGGGACTTATTCCGCCCAAACTTACGAAGATAATATTCCACATGAAGTGAAGCAACAGCGCTTGGATGAGTTGATGGCTATCCAACAGGAGATTTCTGCTGATTTGAGTCAATCAAAAGTAGGACAGGAGTTTAAGGTAATCATTGATAGGAAAGAAGGAGATTATTATATAGGAAGAACACAGTTCGATTCTCCAGAAGTAGACCCTGAGGTGCTGATTAAAGCAGATGAAAAACGCCTTTTCATCGGTCGTTTCTATCGTGTTTTGATTACTGATGCCGATGATTTTGACCTTTATGGCAAAGTAATTTAAGTTTTTTAGCCAAATATTTGTTTTTTGTCTGTTTTTTCATTAATATCGCAGCAAAATTTAATACTTAACAAATTGAATAACAAAGAATTCATATCAGAACTGTCCAAAAGGATGGGCTATACAAACAAGGATGCAACACAGTTTGTATCTTCTGTATTAAACGTAATGTCACAGGAATTGCAGGATGGTAAATCTGTCTCGATTCAAGGATTTGGAACTTTTGATGTAAAAAAGAAGTTGGAGCGTATTTCTGTGAATCCCGTAACTCGTCAGCGTATGCTGATTCCTCCTAAATTGGTGTTATCTTATAAACCCAGTGTAACTTTAAAAGAAAAATTTAAATGAATCCATCATATACCATGAACGAAAAGATAACCATACAAGATCTTGCCAATTTGTTGGCAGAGAAACATGGCATACAAAAGAAAGAAGCGGAGCTTTTCATTAAGGGCATGTTTGATTTGGTGGAGGAAGCATTGGCTACCGAAAAGTATGTCAAGATAAAAGGTCTGGGAGTATTCAAACTCACAGAAGTGGATAGTCGTGAAAGTATCAATGTAAATACTGGAGAACGTATTGAAATTCAGGGACATACCAAGATTAGTTTTACTCCTGATGCTTCATTGAAGGAGTTGATAAATAAGCCTTTCTCTCATTTTGAAACCGTTATACTGAATGAAGGTGTAGAGTTGGAAGATACGAAGGAAGAACCTGAAACGGTAGAAATGGCAGGCGAAGAACCTGAAACAATGGTGGAAGTTGCAGCTATTGAAGAAACTGCGGTTGTTGAAATTGCTGTTGCTGAAAAAGAAGAGTCTGATGCTGTTACTGAAAATGAAGTTCCGGAAACAAAGGTAGAAGAACAGGAAACTATTGTAGAGGAACCAAAGGTTATGGAAGAAGAGGTGCCTGTTGCAGAAGAGGAAGCCACTACCGTTGCCGAAGAAGAACCGGTCGTCATGGAACATGAAACTCATCATGAAGAAGTGGAACCTGTTATTGTAACTGAAGAATCTGACAAAGAAATATCCGATGAAAAGGATGATATGGATGAAGGTGAAGATACTGAAGAAGTTGTTGTTGAAGAAAATGTTGAGACTGAAACGGTAGCAGAACCCTTTGTTACTGAAAAGAAAAAAGAAGAAGTACCAGGAGAAGAAAAGACCAGCAAGGGACTTGTCTTTATTACCATTTTATTAGTCCTGATAATTTTGGGCGGATTGTATTGGTTGTTCCAATCGAAAGACGACAAAGAAGGTGCTCCTGTCAAGACCGAACCGATTGAGATTGTAGATACAGTATCGGACGATAAGGTTAATGTCGGTCAAGTAGCGGATACAATAATTGCGGAAAACACAGTATCTTCTTCTGAAACAAAGAAACCGGAACCTATAGTGTCTGAAGAAAAAGTGGCTTCCTTGGCCGATACAACGGCTTATTCTATAATAGGGACAAAAACAACCCATACATTGCAAAATGGTGAAACGATAATTAGGGTAGCTGTGAAATATTTTGGTGCCAAAAACTTTTGGCCTTATATTGCCAAACATAACGAGAAAAGCATTAAGAATGCTAATAATGTTCCAGTGGGTACAAAATTGCAGATTCCGGAGTTGGCTCCGAAAAAATAAAGAATGAGGGTGTTTCATAAATGTATTTTAGGCACGGATTGTTGAGCGAAGCGAAATAATCCGTGCCTAAAAAATTGTGGTAGGGTTAGAAATAAATGCAAAAAATCTTTTGGGAAGAAGAATAAAATCGTCTTTTTAAAGTTCTTTAGTTCTATCTGTGCAAAAAC
>CAZFDP010000178.1:0-4433 GCA_964518185.1 uncultured Phocaeicola sp.
CCGGGTTCGGTTCGTCCGGGACATCGCTGACACTATCAACTTTACTATCGCCGGTGTAAACTACACAGCGGTAAAAGGATGGACTTGGGAACAATGGGTTAACTCCAAATTTAACGTGTATAATTATTACATTGATTCATACAATTCCATTGCTAGAGCAGATATGACTGGTTACGTAATGGATGTTAAAAGTACAGATATTATCATTCCAAACGGAAACTATAGTCAGATGAGTTCAGGGAGTAATTAACATTACAAGTATTCAAAGCCTCGTAATAGCGGGGCTTTGCTATTTAATAACATTAGGGTAAACACTCTATATTTCTATAAAATATAGTTGAAACAATAATCAAACATTTGCATATCTCACTGATTTTCACTATCTTTGTTGTGATGATAGAGGGTAATCATCGTAATTATGTAGAACAGGATAGACCCTAATCCATAAATGACCAATCGTATGATATTCAATTTTGATTTTGTGAGAGTTTCGTCAATTGCCGGTTTGAAAGAATGGGGTGAATTCAAGGATGCAGATAAAATGGTTCAAAAACTTGAAGAGTTAAGAAAAAACGAAGAACTGCACGCAACAGACCATGGTGTGCTAATGACAGGATATATGCAGTCCAAACTCGGTGAGGTCAAGAAACCAGGTGTTTTCCGTTTGGCTTACTATGCCTACATCATCAACCAAAAGAGTTCGCAAATAACTTTGGAAATTCCGGAATTTCCAAAATAAATAAATGATAAAGACTATCTTTGTATGTCAATAACATTAATCATGCAGACAATAGAAGATTTGAAGAATGCCGCCAAGGTAAAATTGGACGGCTATACCGATAGAGAAGTGGAATGCTTCGTTAAAGGTGCATTATACATGGCAGGGAATCTGCCACAAAAAAGAAGTGAAGAATGGTACAGACAACAAGCCGAAAAAAAAGCGGAGGGTATAGAACGGGCAGATGAAGTGTGCAAGTTGTTCCAAGAGGCCACAGGTCTGAAAAGGGCTGTGGATTCCATAAATAATATCAAGATAGAGAGTGAGGTTATTGACCGGGCTTATAGAGTACTGTTTGAAAATATGTTGGACAATCCGGAATTCAGGGCAACCATGCTGGAGATGTTGGGTGCAGAAGACAAGTCGGTTAGCAATGGAATAATCGAAGCAGTCAAAAGAGGTTGTAAAGGCTTTAACGAACTTCATAATGACATCGTCCTTGACTTCCGCAGACTGAAAGAGAATAACGGAGAGTGGACACTAATGTGGGACGAAGCATTGAAGGACTAAATAAGTGAAATGATGCAGAAATATAGAATCAGATGCCAGGCTGAAAACGGAGAAATACTGAATGAGTATTTTTTGATGGCACGCAATGACAAGGAGGCGGCCGTGAAGAATCACCGCCACCCAGAATATGAACGCTCGGCATTCATGGCCCTTGAAAAGGGTATCTATGAATACCAGTATGTTATTGACCCTGTAATAAACTTGAATTGATATGGTTAATCTTTCAACAGCACCTGATGTGATGGTTCGCGAAATCATTGCAGACAGAGACAAGGCTTCATATTGGCTGAAAAAACATTTCGGCGGAGAAAAAGGATATGAGAAAATGCGGGATAATCTTATCCTACAATGTAGGAGAGACAAACGAAACCACGTTTCTGAAACAGTGGAATACCGCTCGGCAAACGGAAATCGATGGATGACATACGAGTGTGCCAGATACTATAAAGAAGCGGATATGGTTTATACAGAACCATATGCATTCTGTTTCTATGAGACACTGGGCAGTGTAGGGGCATTCGTTCCCGTTAAAATGGGGTCTGACGGCAGGACAGGTAGAGATGGTGTATTGCTCTTCAACTCCCACTTCTTTCATCAGATGAGCGAAAGACTTGAATTGGGATTCCGGTCACCGGAGATGGTACGGGCATTTCATGAATTTATCCCTTCATTGCTGATAAGCTTATATGAAGAAGAGGGCAGAAAGCGTATTCTGGTACGTCTGCCAGGGTCTATCGGCTTCGGCTTCAAGAAAGACGGTGAAGCGGAGGTCTTTGAAGTCCGTACTTTCCTAAAGGACACACAGCTCAATGGCAAACAACTTCGCTTGACTGAAACAATACGACAGAATGCCGGGAAATTCTTGTATGAACCGAAAGATATAAGGCGTGAACGGGCGAAGAAGACCATCAAGACTCCGGAGGATGCCGAAGCAGAGATGAAGCGGTTAAAAGAACGTTATATGCTCCTGGGAATGAAAGAAGAGGACTTCAACCGAACTTTCCGCATCAATTTCTGGATTGTAACCGTATTTGTCAAGATGGGGTTGGGTAGTCTGGAAGATGGGGATTTCTGGGACCGCCATTGTGCCAACAATATCGGACTTGTATATGAATTTGTCAAAAATGGCAGATTTGACAACGAGTTGATATATGACCTGATTGCCCGTTGTGCCGAGAACAACGGATACAGGAATTTCGATATGGAAAAAGCAAAGAAAGTGCTCTGGGAAGAATATCGGAAACATAACTCTAAAGAGTGATTAAGATAAGAAAAGGACGGCAAGGCTATCATATCTGCCGTTCTTTTTTTTAGAAATTCCGGAAAGATGCAAGGCTTTCAAAAAAATAAATGCTACTCTTCACATATATCCTCCGGGAGGATGGTCAGCATGTTTTCTTTCCTATAACTACAAGATGAAAGCACACGTTGTTGCTGTCTTGCCAGGAGATGCTCCTGAACCCATGTCGCAATTGCGGATTCATGCCAGCCTGCCATCGTAGTTTTCTGGGCATCAGCAAAGAAATTCCATAAGCACTGATAAGTTTCAGGGGTTATTCTATAGTGCTTTTGAAGGAGGTATTTCTCAACTGTGCGGACCTTTTCCGACAAGGTGTAGGGTTCCAACTTCCAGATGTCTTCCTTACTCATAAGGTTCTTCCATGCCGGATAACGGCTGATGAGTGCGTCCAGTTCCTGTTGCGCTCCATACAGTATGACAATACTGTCTCTATAACTGGCATGGTGAAGCACATGCTCGGCAAACGACTTGTTTTCCGATAAGAGAAGACCGGAAAGGTCGTTCAACTGAATGACTGCTTGACGGTCAAACATATCAAATATGTCCTTCACATCTTCATGGGTTTGAAGTTTATACCATACATCAAGGCAAGAAAGGGTATGGTACTCATTTCTTGGATAAAGGATACCAAAAAGAGTACGGATAATATCGCTGGCAGGTCTGCCATCACCAATGACAAAATGAGGTCTGCCTGCTATCGTCAGGTGATGGGAGAGATAACGCAACAGCTGCTTCTTTGCCTGACGACAACCGCAAAGATTCATGAAAGATTCTCCATGAGGGGTTTTCTTCACAACACGGTAGAGCTGGTAATACGCAGATTCCGGGGTCAAAGCTTCCTGCTTGATTTCAGACGGGCCACTTTCAGACCACTCGAAACTGAAATGGGCCTTCGGCTGATTATTATGGTACAGCAGGATATGATAATTGCCGGGAAGAAAATGTCCTGTGGGGCTTACACCTATGTTGACAAATAAGCCATCAGGTGACATCTCCAACCAAGTAGGCGTTGCAATCATACGATAGCTTTCATCATAATACTCACAAGAGAACCAGTTTTCATTCGGATGGATGGGTTCATTGAAACATACACGTAATCCTGGGATAACGAAGTGAAACACGGACTTGATTTGCGGCATGTGCAGCCGTATGCCATGTTCCAGCACTCTGAAGCGGTAAGCATATCCGTTACCGAAATGCGTATAACTGAATCCACACCCATTGGCAGGTTCAGCATTTCCTACATAAAGATAGTATTCCCCCGGTTGGACTTTACTGCTGTCCAGCTTGCAACTGCATTCCTTTGCTGAAAGGTCTGCTTCATGATAAATGAGAGGGGTTGGGCAACCTTTTCTATAGAGAGCTACCTTGACAGGGTGTTCCTCACCGGAGAGACGACGACTGTTGATGCCATCGACTTTGGCACAAAGTTGACGATGCGTCATATCTACAGGCAATATCAAATGCCTATATCTGGATGTTCCACTGTCCAGACAACCGCTGTTTTCCACCTCTACCGTGATTTTATCAAACCGATATTGAGGGTAATCAGGAACTGACGGTAACAGGTATTCCATATCATCAATCACATACTTGGTGAATTCATTCAATGCACCGTTGTTTTTACTTCTTTGATTCATCTCATTTTTCATATACGATAGTTTTAGGGTTACTTCTAAATTGTAAATCTCTCTTGTGGCCTCATTTGCTTTACAAAGATAATTCACTTTCCCGTTCTATTATTGGAATTCCGGAATTTCAAAATGATTGTTGCTTTTCATTGATTGCATCTATTCAAGACATTGAATAAAAACAGATATAAATATGTTGTGTTCCCCTTTATAG
>CAZFDP010000179.1:0-4391 GCA_964518185.1 uncultured Phocaeicola sp.
TCCAAAGTACTTCGGCACGAAGCTGGTAGGCATCGGTGTAATCTTCTTTCAACATAATGGCTTTAGTAAGCATGGCTATGGCTTGGATGGCATTGCCTAACCCTATGGCTGCTTTTGCCGAAAGGTAGTAAGAAACCGGGTGTTGGTCGTTTATGGCCAAAGCCTTCTTACAAGCTTCGTCCATTCCTTGGTAATCTTCCTGCATATAGCACAAATTGGCTAACGAAAGGAAATGTATGGCTTCTTGTGGAGCAATTTCTGTCATGCGGACTACTATATTGCGTGCTTCTTCCATTTGACCTACTTGTGTGTAAGCGGTTGCCAAGTGCGACATGGTTTCCATGTCTTCTTGTATCTCGATAGCTTCCTTGAAACATTTGATGGCATATGTCAGCTTGCCGATACGTTGTGCCCGGATACCGTCATACTTCAGAATGTCGAAGTCTTTTTTCTTCTGTGATTCGGCATCTTTGTTTCCGCCGAAGAGTGATGATAAGAATCCCATAATTTGTTGACTGTTTAATGATTCGCAAAGATACACTTTTATATGGAAAGCATTCCGTTTGTCAGTCGGATTATTTCTTCAGAAAGTAGAAAAGACACTACATTTTCTGTCTTTTCTCTGTCATAGGGAATGGCATTGACCAATTCAACAGAAGAATATGGTCGTTCTTTTAACAACTTCAGTGTCTGTTCCTCTATATCTTGATACTCGCCTTTACGAATACCGGTATGATGCTTTTCCAGACATGCATCACACATGCCACAGTTATGTTCGTTCTTTTCGCCAAAATAACGGAGAAGCATACGACTGCGGCATTTCTCTTCGGCTGTAGCATATTCTATCATAGCTTGAATACGTGTGGAATAGCTGTTTTTCCGGTCTTCGTATACTTCTTTACCGATATGCAGACGCTCTTTTTCTTGACGCTCGCGCGTATATATTATATAAGGTGTCTTTTTTCGGGGTATGTAATGGAGGATACGACGTTTGGTCAGCATTACCAATGTATCGTATATTTGTTGGTGGGTAAGTCCTGTACGGATTCCCAATGATTCTTCGTTGATATAGGCATAGTCTGTAAATAATCCGGTATAGGAACGTAGAATGGTATTTATCAGCTTTTCTGTATCATTATCATACTCTTGAAGTTTATAGAGCTCGTCTCTCCGTAAGGTAAAAATCAGACGGCTTGCATTGTCTTGTTCGTCGGTGTATTCCAAATATCCGGCTCGGGTCAATATTTTCAAGGCACTGTCCACTTGTACAGGGAAATGCTTGAAGTTATGACAAAATTCATCCAAGTTAAAGGCAAAGGTACATCCTAATCCGTCTCCCATGGCCATTTGAAAAAAGTATTGCAAGTCTTCGTATATTTTACGGATATAGTCCTTGTCGGGAAAAGTGTCACTGATACGTTTGTTCAAGTTCACTTTGTCACTTTTGGCATAAAGCAGTACGGCATAAGCTTTCTGTCCGTCGCGTCCGGCACGTCCGGCTTCCTGAAAATAAGCTTCTGGGGAATCGGGCATATCCATGTGAATAACTATTCGTACATCTGGTTTGTCAATCCCCATACCGAAAGCATTGGTGGCAACCATTACCCGATGTTCGCCTGTTAACCAACTTTTTTGACGCAAGTCTTTTACATCATTATTCAGACCTGCATGGTAAAAGGTGGCGGTTATATCGTTGTTGGTCAGTAATTCGGCTACTTCACGAGTGCGTTTCCGGTTGCGTGTGTACACTATGGCCGAACCGTTGGTGCTATGTAAAATATGTAGAAGCTCTTCTTGTTTGTTTTCTGTGGGGCGGACAATGTATGCCAAGTTCTTACGTTCAAAACTCATGCGAAAGACTTGGCTCCCTTTTTTGAACTCCAATTTTTGTTGGATGTCTTTTACGACTTCGGGAGTAGCGGTTGCGGTCAGTGCCAGCACAGGGGCATCAGGAAGCAATTTGCGGATATTGGCTATATTCAAATATGCCGGTCGGAAATCGTATCCCCATTGTGAGATACAGTGTGATTCGTCTACGGTTATCATGCTTATCTTCATGCTCCGTAGTTTGGCTTGGAAGATTTCAGTATCCAGTCGTTCGGGTGATATATATAGGAATTTGTAATCCCCGAAAATACAGTTCTCCAAAGCTACGATGATTTCTTCGCGAGTCATTCCTGAATAAACAGCAATGGCTTTGATGCCTCGGTCGCGTAAATTGCGAACCTGGTCTTTCATTAAGGCGATAAGTGGAGTGATGACTATGCAGAGCCCTTCTTGTGCAAGTGCAGGAACTTGAAAGGTAATGGACTTACCACCACCTGTAGGCATTAGCCCCAGCGTGTCATGTCCATTACCTATGCTATTTATGATATCTTCCTGTATTCCACGGAAGTTGTCATATCCCCAATATTGTTTCAGTATCTCCTTATAAGTCATCTGCCTTTATTCTACGCTGGGCTTGATGTCTTCTATCTGTAGTTGCACTTCGCCCCGTTTGTGGGTGTTTTCTTCGATGGTGTAACAGATGTCGAAGGATTGCTTGGTCTTGATATACCTTACTTGCGAACTTTGTCCGAAAGCAATACCGTTCATTACATTGTTAGACTTGTTGTCTACCAATTCCAACTTGATGTGTTCTTGTTCACGTCCTACTACCTTACTGGTTCCGTAATCGTATACTTTGTGGGTACAGAATATAGGTTTGTGATTGTCGGGACCAAATGGGTTGAATTTCTTCAAGTCTGAATGGAATTTCGGTGTAATGTCGCGGAAATCAATTTCAGCATCAATGTCAATAACGGCACTTAATTGTTCGGGAAGAATATGATTGGCTACATATTCTTCGAACCGGCGAGTGAATTCTTCTACATTTTCTGCTTTCATGGACAGGCCCGCTGCATAAGTATGCCCACCGAAATTTTCCAATAAATCCCGGCAGTGTTCGATAGCTTTGTATACATCGAAACCGGAAACAGAACGTGCAGAACCGGTTGCCATGTCATTGGTTCGCGTCAATACTACGGCTGGGCGATAGTAGATTTCTGTGAGGCGTGATGCTACAATACCAATAACACCTTTATGCCATGCTTCGTTGAATATGACAATAGTATGACGGGCCGATAAGTCTTCCAATTCTTCCACTATCTTGTTGGCCTCTTCGGTCATGGCCTTGTCCAAATCCTTTCGGGTTTCGTTGTATTGGTTGATTTGGTTGGCTTTCTCTAATGCTGTAGAGAAATCTTTTTCAATCAAGAGTTCTACAGCTTCCTTACCGTTTTGAATACGTCCTGATGCATTGATGCGGGGGCCAATCTTAAATACGATATCACCTACAGTGATTTCTTTTTCTGTCAATCCACATACATCAATAATAGCCTTTAACCCTACACTGGGGTTGGAGTTCAGTTGTTTCAAGCCATGGAAAGCCAATACACGGTTTTCGCCCATGATGGGTACAATATCTGAAGCGATACTTACTGCCACCAAATCGAGCAATGGGGTAAGATTATGAAAATCTATACCATTATTTAGGGCAAAAGCCTGCATAAACTTGAAGCCTACTCCACATCCTGAAAGGTGTTCGTATGGATAGGTGGCATCCGGACGTTTGGCATTCAAAATGGCTATAGCTGGAGGTAGTACATCATCGGGTACATGATGGTCGCAGATGATAAAGTCTATGCCTTTTTCTTTGGCATAAGCTATTTCATCTACCGCTTTGATACCGCAATCCAATACAATAATCAGTTTGACACCTGTTTCGTATGCGTAATCTACTCCCTTTACCGACACTCCATATCCTTCCTCGTAACGGTCGGGGATATAGTAGTCGATATTTGAATAGAACTGCTGGAGAAACTTATACACCAATGCAACGGCTGTGGTACCGTCAACATCGTAATCTCCATAAACCATGATACGTTCCTTCCTGCCCATAGCTTCGTTCAAACGATTGACTGCAACATCCATATCCTTCATAAGGAATGGGTTATGCAATTCGTTGAGCTGAGGTCGGAAGAATCGCTTGGCCTCTGCCGCTGAGGTAATTCCTCTTTCTTGCAGCAAGTTACAGAGGATAGGACTTATTCCTGTCTCTTTGGATAGCACCTTAGCTGCTTCGGACTGTTCTTGGCTTGGAGGTTGATAATTCCATTTGTTATTCATTTTATATATTGTTTTTTCTTTTTTTCTTCTCTCGTGATCCTTAAAGGATTTACTTCCCATATTCCCTTATGGGATGGGAATTTGTTTATAATTCTTTCTTTAAAATTAAGAATTACCCATTCAATCGGTAAAGTTAGGAAAAAACAAATAAAAATACCGTTAATTCCGTATTTATTTTAACGGAATTAACGGTATTACCTAATATTAGGTATGAATTTCAATTA
>CAZFDP010000180.1:0-4373 GCA_964518185.1 uncultured Phocaeicola sp.
TCCGAAAGTAAATGTAATCGGTCTTGACGCCTTCCTCGAATGGTTGATGCAAAAACTATCAAAAAAAACGTCACAAATGCTTCGATGACGCCAAGGAGCGCATCGGTAATTTCATCCGTTTCTATAACGATCAACGTCCGCATTACAGCATCGGTATGACATCGGTATGAAAGTGCCTTCCCAAGCGCATCAGGAAACTGGGCCTCAGAAACAGATGTGGAAGAAAGAAAAGGAACACTCCCGGGAGCTGTCTGCCCCAGCCGTTAGGCTTCCCCCGAGTGTTTTTTATAGTATGGAACAAGTCAACTTTTTCCGTATGAAGTCAACTTTCGGAAAGGAAAAATCAACCAAATCCGTACAAAGTCAACCATTTCAGGAAAAGGAGTCAACTTTCATAGAAACGAAAGTCAACGAATTCCGTATAGAAATGGAAGTGTTAATTTTTAGAGTATAAATTGAGTCAACCTTTTTAGGAAAAGACACTAGCTCTCCTGACGGGAGAGTAATTTTGACATTACCTGTTACACACTTTTAGGCATAACTAAAAAAGATAAAGTGGATGTGTCTACACATCCACTTTATCTTCAAATTCATCCTTAATTAATAGTTTGATCTAGAAATCAGCTCTACATAGTTGGATGGAGTTCCAACAGAAGCACTGCGTCCGGTTAATTCCGTAATGATCTTTTCAAGGATATGTTCCATATCACCGAAACCAGAAGCAAGGTTAGTTGAATGCATTAGGTTCTTCCATGAACTGATTTCCGACCATGCTCCACCATTTGAATAACTGTTATCGTTAGGCGCAAATAAGATGAATCGGCGTCCGGAAGGCATATTGTTCCATTTGTCTTCCAGCATGCCAATCGTCAAGCTTGTATATCTTAAATCTTTCAGATAAGGTGCATCAGTCCACAAAATGACCACTTGTCTGTGATAACCGTCATCTTTTCCCCAATCAGTTTTAGAGAAAGCACGATCCAATGCCTCCAGACTACTTTCTGGAATATCACCACCACCATCCGCTCTCAAGTTATTTACATATGACTCAAATTCAACCTTCGCTGTCGGTAATGGATAAACAGGACTCTCTTTTATCCATTCGTCACCATCTACATTCTTGTCACGAAAAGCAATCACTTGCGTGTTCAGTGAAGTTAGACCAATACCATTCTTAATACATACGCTATTGAACGAATCGTAGAAACTTAATGCATTTGTTTTAACAGTATTGATAATTCCACTCATACTGCCAGTAACATCTATACACATTACAACATCTACATTCAATGTATTGTCGCCAGTTGTAAACGACTTGACAACATAGTCATAACCTACTTCTGCATTCTTGTCCCCGTATTTAAATGTCAAATTGCCATGATCACTACTATTAAACTTATAATATGCTCGATAGTAATATTTGGTATTAGGCTTAAATCCCCTGAAATCGACCTCATAACTTAAGTCCAGCTTGTCTTGAAATCCCGTTCCTTCATATTCAGCTTTACCTAAGAACAAGTTGTCCTTGTTTTCATCACAAACAATACCATAAGTTCCATATTCATTAAACTTTTGCGAAGCACACCAGATGGTACCACTTAGAGTACATGAGGAACCACCTACTTTATAAGATGCCTTTCCAGTCCACATGACTACGGAATAGTACACTTTCGGAATGACTATCGTTTGATGCCAAATGTTGATAGTGGTGATGAATGTAAATGTAGTACCTTCTTTTGACAAACCTAATTTTCCAAGAGTTGTTTCACTATTAACGTCAATTTTAAGTTTCAAGACATTTTCAAACATCGAAATGAAGCTTCCAAAGTAAGATGAAGTATGTCCTTTTACCAAAGAAACGAAATAGTATAATGCTTTCTGTAAATGGTTGTTGTATTCCAACTTAGCAACCATCTCTTCCATCTTCGCACGTGAATAAGGAATACTATCCAGCATCTTGATTTCTGATCCGTCGTCATAAAGCAATTCCAAAATAGAATCATTAGGGAAACTGAAGTTCAGCATACCCTCATCGGTAATCAATTGCAAAGGGAGTTCTTCGGCAGCTGACAATAGCATGCTGGCTGATGTTTTCTTATCGGATGATAAGAAATTAAGTGCTTTCAGTTTATCCCCGAGTGATCGACTGCTGATGGAACGAGTAGCTGACCCGTCTGCTGGCAATTCGTCACTGTAGCTGAAGTAACCATAAGGAGTTACATAGGCTTCATCCCAATCGCCGATTCCATCATTTACCATTACAATGCTTTCCAAACTTGATTCGGATATGCCCAATGGAATTCTCAATTCTGTACCGTCTTTGAGAGTCAAGATTAATTCATTATCCTCTACTTCCACATCGCTGAAGAACGAATCACCGTCCATTCCATTGTAGCCGTCCATACCGTCTTGCCCATCTTTACCATCCTTACCTACAGCCTTCACTGGATTGTTGGTATCGTCAAGAAGCAATGTGAAAGAAACGCCCCTGTCGTAACTGATTACCCAATAGCCTTCTGTATTGACTTTCATAATTGGAGTAACACCATTTTCGCCAGTCACAGGTATTTTAGCATCATTCTTATCAGTCAACCAAGACTTTACACCATCAATAATCTGGATCCAATAGTATTTTCCTTCAAATTCGTCTACGCTAATGATTGGAGCATCTTTACCATCTGCACCATTTATACCATCTTTTCCATCAGCTCCATCCTTACCATTTGTAATGGTCACCTTTTTCCCATCGGTAAAGGTTATCTGATAACCATTTTCAACTTCATCTACGCTTGTAACATACACTTTGTTTTGCAAAGCGTTTACGATAGTACTCAATGAGCTAATATCAGAGTTCATTTGACTCAATTGGGTTTCAATTGAAGTCAAACGATCATCAAGAGAATTTACCTTATCCCACAATTCTCCGTCATCATACTTACATGCTACGGCTGCTACCATCAAAAAAGCCAATAGCAATAAACTTTTTATACTTTTTTTCATCACTTATAAAAAATAAGAAAGGCGTGCAACCATTCGTTTGCTTGTTACTCATTAAGGTTACCGCCAAGTGACCTGTCACACATACAAGCATAGAATGGTTCACGCCCTGAACGGAACGTGAACCTTCAAACGCTTGTTCCCGTGTGACGAATATTGGCGGTATTCTAATGAGTAGAGAACAAGAGCTAAAAGCTCAAATCTATATTTTCAAGTGCGAACGGAACGCTTTTCCGTGGTTAATAATTTTGTTATTTAACTTTTGGTTGGAAAACTTTGCACCTTGTACAACAAGTTTCCCGAAGCGTTCTTTCTTCTGTTTATTCCATTGGCCTATCGTTTTTTATGTTAATACTCTGAATATCGGTACAAAGATAGTTAAATTTCATTTATTCGTCTCTTTTTAATGCAAAATATTCCAAGAAACCGTGTTTCTCCTTCCAAAACATTCCATGAAAACCAAGAAATACGGTTTTTACACTCCCCATAAACCGAAAGTAATCAGAGACATCATTTCTACGTCAAATTCAAACGAAAACAAACCAGAGACACCGTTTCCAACCGTAACTATTCAGCGATAGAATACGAGTACTGTCCCTACTTAGAATAAAGCAAGGATAGCCTGATATGGTGACAAGTTGTGTTTCTTTGTTGTCTCAACAATTGAAAGCAAGTCAAGGAATGCGTTAGCTCCTTAATCGGAATGGAAAGTACCTGAATTCTTCATTTTAATCTTTACTTTCCTTATTAGGGTGTCCAATTTGATGTACCTGTTTTTGAATAGGAGATTTATTGCAAATATACGAACATCAACGTGTTATGGCTTCAAAATGAGGAAATTTAACGTCAATGTAAATTTGTCACATGATTCCTTCTGCAATACCTTAATGTAAAGGGAGTTATCACAGAAACTGAAGAAATTATGGGTACAACAAATTGGACACCCTACTTGACTATTAAATGTTAATGAATTGAAGTTATGCAGATTATTATTTTCAAATCACTTAATGTAGCAAAAGCTACACTAAACAATAAAAGAATCGACTCCATTTTTATGATGTCGATTCTTTAACCTGTCACAAACCATTCACAATATTCGATACCGCATACAATGGACAAATACGGACAAACTTGGACGCACCGGAATCCTTATCATCCTGATATACAAGCTGCGAGAAGTTTTCCAACGAACATCGGACAGCTTGGGTAATGTGTTGTTACGCATGAACAATCGCAAACTCTTCATCTTGCCACTCGTTCCTGCCTTACATTCAATGAATGACCCGCTTGATGATACCGGCATCACACAACATGGCTAATGCCTTCTTCACCTCTTCCGCACGATAGCCACCTTCCACCTTGCTATAAGTGAATTT
>CAZFDP010000181.1:0-4369 GCA_964518185.1 uncultured Phocaeicola sp.
CGTGCCAATTTGAACGAGCCTATTGTGCTGAAGCCATTACAGCGTTGCTTGGTTCCTACGGGATTGTACATCGCTTTGCCGAAAGGTTTCGAAGCTCAAATTCGTCCACGTAGCGGATTGGCCATCAAGAAAGGAATTGGTGTGTTGAATTCTCCGGGTACGATTGATGCTGATTATCGTGGAGAAATTTGCATCATTTTAGTTAATCTTTCTTCTGAGGATTTTGTTGTAGAAGACGGAGAACGGGTAGCACAAATGGTGATTGCGCGTCACGAACAAGCCGAATGGAACGAAGTAGAGGTACTCGATGAGACCGAACGAGGTGCCGGAGGGTTTGGACATACAGGGAAAAAATAAAATAATGAATAGAAAACTATTGTTGAGAATCGGATACTTGGGAGTGTACCTGCTTATGGTAGGGATACTCTGTTCGTGCGGGAGTTTACGAAAAAATGCCATTTCATCGAAGAAAGAATCTTTGATAAAGCATACTCCACTGACATACGAACAACAACGTAAGTTTGACTATTTTTTTCTGGAAGCCGTCCGTTTGAAAGAAAAAGGTGATTTGGATGCAGCTTTCGAAATGTACAGCCATTGTTTGCGGATACACCCCACAAGTGCGGTTACCCTTTACGAGTTGGCTAAGTTCTATATGTTTCTTGGTCAGCAACAGAAAGGTGAAAAGGCTTTGGCTGATGCCGTGGCTTTAGCTCCCGGTAACTATTGGTATAAGGAAACATTGGCTTCTTACTATCAGAATAAAGGTGAAAACGAAAAAGCTATAGCGGTAGTCGAAGATATGGCTACCCAATTTCCCTCACGTCTTGAGCCGTTGGTGGCATTAATCGACTTGTACAATCGGACCAAGAACTATGAAGAGGTAATACATACCTTGAACCGTTTGGAAACACTCGATGGTAAGTCCGAACAAATCAGTATGGAGAAGTTCCGTATGTATTTGGCCATGGATAATCGCGGACAGGCTTTCCTTGAAATAGAAAACTTGGCCAAAGAGTATCCTTACGACATGCGTTATCTCACCATCTTGGGCGATGTCTATATGGAGAATGGTAAGCCCGATGAAGCGTATGCCACTTATCAGAAGGTGCTGAAAGAAGAACCGGAGTATGCACCCGCTATGCTTTCCATGGCTTCGTATTACGAAAAACAGGGTCAGGATAGTTTGTACAAAGCCCAACTGAACGCTGTTTTATTGAACGAGAAGGTTGCGACTGATACGAAGATGAATTTGATGCGCCAACTTATCATCCGTTCCGAACAGACCGATAAGGACAGTACATGTATTATCGGCTTGTTCAATGCTATGCTCAAACAGGAACAAGAGAATGCCGATATTGCCATGCTGGCCGCACAATACTTGCTATCCAAAAAGATGGAAGAAGAATCGAAGCCTGTTTTGAACAAGGTGTTGGAACTGGATCCTGAGAATAAACCCGCATATCTTCAGTTGTTGAGCTTTGCCATTAACAAACAAGATATGGACGAGGTAATCAGTGTTTGTACCCCTGCTGTAGAGTACATGCCCGATGCTTTGGAGTTTTATTATTATTTAGGTGTAGCCCATTATCAGAAGGAACAAAAAGAAGAGGCGCTCGAAGTGTTCAAGAAGGGAGTTAAGCAAGTCACTCCGCAGAGTGACAAGGCGATGGTTTCCGACTTCTATTCCATTATGGGCGATTTGTATCACTTGAAAAAGATGAATGCCGAAGCCTATGCTGCCTATGACTCGGCCTTGGTCTATAAGGATGATAATATCGGTGCACTGAATAACTATGCCTATTATTTGTCCTTGGAAAAGAAAGACTTGGATAAAGCCGAAGAAATGAGTTACCGTACCGTAAAGGCAGAACCCGATAATGCGACATATTTGGATACATACGCCTGGATTTTGTTCGAAAAAGGTAAATATACGGAAGCGCGTATCTATATTGACCAAGCCATTCAGCATGGCACGGACAAGAGTTCGGTGGTGATGGAACATTGTGGTGACATCTATTATAAATTCGGAGAACCCGATAAGGCACTTGAATTCTGGAAAGAAGCCGAAAAGTTAGCGGCTGAAGCCACCGAAGAAGAAGACAAACGCGAGGCAAAGGAATTACAATTGCTGAAGAAAAAGATTCGGAACAAGAAATATTATGCAGAATAATGCCTCCCTCTATGTCATCCTGAACGTAGTGAAGGATCTGAATACATAATGATAGAAAGAATATGCATATGATAAAGAAAATACAACAATATGTTTGCCTGGCCTTTTTGATAGGTTGCTTGGCTTCCTGTTCGTCTACTAAAAACGTGAAAAAGTCCGATTTTATCGATAATTTGTCAGAAATGGAATACATGGAAAGGGTCTTGGCCCACTCGGCAGATTGGAAGGCGGTAACCGCCAAGATGTCGGCTTCCATTAAGCTGAACGGAAAGAGTACGGGGAAGGTAAGTGGCACCCTCCGCATCAAGCGGGGAGAAGTGATACAGATGTCTATTGCTCCATTCTTGGGCATTGAAGTAGGGCGTGCGGAAATCTCTCCCGATGGCATGTTGGTTATCGACCGGGTGAACAAGCGATATGTACAGGTGTCGTTCGAAGAGCTGAAAGCTTTGACGAATGTGAACCTCGACTTTCATATATTGGAGGCCTTGTTCTTGAACGAAGTGTTTCTGCCCGGCAAAGACAAACTCTCGGTGCGCGACCTTTCTTCTTTTAAAATGAGTATGGAACAGCCCGATGTCTTGCTTCAGGTAAAGAAATCCAAGACCTTTCAATATAGTTTCCGTACCGAGGCTCCTGCCGGTTTGTTGAAGGAAAGCTGTATCGGTATGCCGGGAACGGCTTATGCTCTCCAATGGCAATATGGTAAATTCCAACCTTTGGAACAGCATCAGTTCCCTACCTCCATGTATGTATCGTTCGAGGGAGGAAGCAAGCCTTCTGATGCCTCTTTCAGTTTGTCGCGTTTGTCTACCAATGCCGATTGGGAAACACATACCGAAGTGTCCAAGAAATATCAGAAGGTTGAATTGGAAGAAATCATAAAAATGCTGGTGAAATGATGAAACGTATCTTCTTGTTTGTTCTCTCTTGCCTTTTCTTGATGCAACTGCCTGCACAGTCCACCAAGAAAATCAGGGAGTTGGAGTCGCAACGAAACGAACTGCAACAACAAATTGCAGAGTCGGAAACCTTGTTGCGCTCTACCAAGAAGGATGTAAAGAGCCAGCTCGACAATTTGGCCCTGCTTACCGGTCAAATCAGTGAACGTAAGAAATACATAGCCGCTATTGAGCGCGATGTGAAGACACTGAACAATGAAATCAATTCTTTGACCCGCCAACTTCGTTCCTTGCAACGCGAACTGAAAGACAAGAAGGAAAAATACGAGGCCTCCGTACAATATCTCTATCGCAACAAATCCATCCAGGAGAAGCTGATGTTCATCTTCTCGGCCGAAAACTTGAGCCAAACCTATCGTCGCTTGCGCTATGTAAGGGAGTATGCCGACTTCCAGCGCCTTCAGGCCAAAGAGATAGAACGTAAGCAGAAACAGGTCAATGCCAAGAAAACCGAACTCGAAACCACCCGTTCGGCCAAGGAAAAACTGTTGAAAGAAAGCGAAGCCGAAAAACAGAAACTCGAAAAACAGGAAAAGGAACGCCAGACCTTGGTGACCAACCTCAAGAAGAAACAGCGAGGCATCCAAAACGAAATCAATAAGAAGAAACGTTCGGCTCAAAAGTTGAACGCACAGATAGACCGTCTGATTGAAGCCGAAATAGAAAAGGCCCGTAAGCGTGCCGAAGAAGAAGCCCGCAAACAAGCCAAGAAAGAAGGTAAGCCGGCTCCTAAACAACAAGCGGTGAAGAAAGGCAAGGTGGAACAATTCCAAATGAACACCGAAGACCGTCGTTTGTCGGGCAGTTTCGAAAAGAACAAAGGCATTCTTCCTATGCCTATAACCGGCTCTTATGTCATTGTGGGGCGTTATGGACAATATGCGGTGGACGGTCTCCGCAATGTAAGGCTCGATAACAAGGGTATTGACATTAAGGGACAATCGGGTGCCAAGGCTCGTGCCATTTTCGATGGCGAGGTTTCCGCTATCTTTAAATACAACGGATTGAACAACATCCTTGTGCGTCACGGCAATTACATTTCTGTATATTGCAACCTCTCCTCCGTTTCCGTGAAGAAAGGCGATAAAGTGTCCACCAAGCAGGCTCTCGGCACCATCCATAAGGATGCTTCGGGTAGTGTCTTGCTCCATTTCCAGCTTCGCAAGGAAACTACCAAACTGAATCCTGAACTTTGGTTGGGACGGTGATAGGATATGGATAAAGTTACAGGAAA
>CAZFDP010000182.1:0-4335 GCA_964518185.1 uncultured Phocaeicola sp.
ACACTCGCGCTTGCGAAGCTGAATGTCCGAAGTGTATTTCTATCAGCAACATCGCCCGTTTGAACCGTGAGTTCATTGCTGCCAAGTTGAAAGACTAAAAGTAGAAATAGCCTGAAAGGGCTTGATGTATATAGTGTCATTCTGAACGTAGTGAAGAATCTGTCAATCAAATTCTGCACAATGTTCAGAATGACTTTTTTTATATTTTTTCTCCTTAAAAATGGATAGTATCATATTGATGTTAAAATGTAGTTTCGGTAGGACTATTTGTAATATTGTTAACGAGAACGGCTTTTATTGTGAAATAACTTTAAAAGAAAGCATATTTTTATGAAAACGTTTGGAATGTATCCCAATGTGTTTTACATTTGCATTGTGATTTTTTTCATAGTATTAGATTTAAGGTTAACAAAAGGTTGGAGCAAAGCGTTGCTCCTTTTTTTTGTCCCTATATTAAGATAGAACTTCCCTTATTTTTTAGGCACGGATTTTTTCGCTTCGCTCAACAACACGTCACAGATTGCACAGATATATTAAATGTAAACATACACTAAAAACCGTGTTAATCCGTGTAATCCGTGCCTAAAAAAAGTGGATGCGTATTTTACACATCCACTTATTTATTGTGAGTCTTATCTTGGACCATCGCCGGGACCTCTTCTGCGCATTCTTTGCTGCATTTCGTCGAATTTCTTTTTCTGGTCATCGTTCAGTACAGCCTTTATCTTTTCGTTCATTTCCTCCATCTTTTTCCTCATTTCTTCGCGTGAGCCTCTTTCTTGAGGTTGCTGACCGAAGAATTCTTTGTAAATGGCTGTAATCTTGGCTTCTTGTTCGTCTGTAAGGTCCAACTCCTTATCGAGTCTTTCTGACATTTGTTCGGGGTCCATTCTACGAGGCTCACCACGTCTTTCTTGTGCATCCATAGGCTGTACACAGGCCATCAGTGCCACTAAGGCACCCAAAATTATTCTTTTCATATCCCTAAAATTTAAAACGTTATTGTTTCTGTTCTGACTATATGACCGCTATATCCAGTAAATGTTTAAAGGGATACCGGTGAAATTAGCATATTTTTATCTTTCTATCAAGCGGTATACCCCACCGGCCATAGGGCGGACTACCCCTTTCATTTCCAACTCGAAGAGTATACCACTCATGCGGTTGATGGGGATGTTACATTCTACTACCAACATGTTGATTTGTAAGCCATCGGACGATTTCTGAAGCAAATTAACAATGGTTTGTTCTTCGTCTGTCAGGTCAGGGAATAGTTGGCGTTGGATGGGAGCTGCCTTTTGTTTGTCGGCGGTCGCCCATCCCATTGCTTGTAGAAAATCTTCTGTACTCGTAATAAGTGCGGCCCGATTGGAACGTATCAGTTCGTTGCATCCGGCAGAAAACTCATCGGTTGCACGTCCGGGGAAAGCAAAGCAGTCCCGGTGGTAGCTCTCGGCCAGTTCTGCGGTAATCAGTGCACCTCCTTTAGCGGCACTTTCCACTACAATGGTGGCATCGGCCATACCTGCTACTATGCGATTGCGTTTTACGAAGTTCTGTTTGTCGGGATTGGTGCCGCTCATGAATTCGGTTAGTAATCCACCTTGTTCCAGCATCTTTATAGCAGTGTTTCGATGGGCTGATGGGTATATTCTATCCAATCCGTGTGCTAATACACCTATCGTGTTAAGGTTGTTTTGAAGTGCAGCCCGATGTGCGTAAATGTCAATACCATAAGCCAATCCGCTTACAACCAACATGTCGGGGGCAGCTTGTGAAAGTTTTGCAATGAAGGAGTTGCATAAATCCAGTCCGTAAGGTGTAGCATGGCGAGTGCCGACAATGCTGATTACTTTAAGAGCATTTAATGGTGTGTTTCCTCGATAAAAAAGGGCAAGAGGGGCATCCTCACATTCGTGTAACCGGGAGGGGTAGTCCGAATCATTAAAAGTGAGACATTGGATGTGGTTCTTTTCAGCATAAAGCAACTCCTCTTCGGCACGCTTGAAAGCTTCGGGGCAATTGAGTGCCTTGACCAATTTATCAGTAGCTCCTTCTATGATTTGAGGTAGTTGGGTGCGGTTTTGAAATACAGCCGTAGCGCTCCCCAAGGCTTTTACCAGATTATAGGCTCCTACTTGTCCTAATCCTGATATGCGTGTAAGGGCAAGCATATAGATTTGTTCGTCTTGTTTCATGGCTTGGATTACGGTTTTTGTTAATGCTCCTTTATTGTTCTGTCAACTGATAAATTCGGCAAACAACTCATCGAACAGGGAACGGACGCTTAATCGTCCGTTTACCACGCATACGGTTTCAACACTGGCTTTGATTACCATTTTCATGTCGGATGCCCGAAAGATGTCTTGATAGAATACATACTTGATACCTTCTTTCTTAAGGAAAAGCTTGGATATGAATTCATCGCCACTTCGGAGTGGAGTTTTGAACGACATGGTGAGGCGGGCTACTACCGGGTCTACTCCTTGCTCGTGCAGTTGTGCGAAACTAACTCCTATCGAGGTAAGGAATTCGTGGCGGGTGTGTTCCAGATAATGTTGGTAATTGGCATTGTTTACAATACCTTGCAGGTCGCATTCATAGTCGCGTACCTTCATCTTGAGTTCGTAACAATATTTTTCCATAGGGGCAAAGGTAGTGAAAGGATTGGAATAATGCAATAAAAAAAGTGTCATTCTGAGCGTTTGCGAAGAATCTGTGTGCATAAAGTGGATGCAATCAGATTCTTCGCATTGCTCAGGATGACACGGACGTGAAAGTTAGTAAAGTTAATCGTTAGAGAGTTCTTCTATCTGATCAAGGATGGCATCGGCCATGCGTTGTGTCTTCAGGTATCGGTAGGTGCCGATAATCACTCCTAATACGAGGCCGATTACCATACTGCCCAAAACACTTTGTAATTCTTCGCCCTGGAAGTGTTGCTTTATCTCATAGGCAAACCATCCGAGGAATACGATGATGAAAGGAATACCTATAAACTTCAACCAATTGGCATAGAATTTCTTCAGCATTAAAGTATTCTTTTTGGCTTTTACCAGATCGCCGTATACAAACTCGTCCGGACGGAAATGGCTATGGATGTAATAGTTGTATCCTAAAGCCAAAGCCAACATAAAGCATACAAATATGCAGAAGCCTGTCGAAAGTCCTATCAGTTCGGGCATCACCCATATAAAATAAGGTATCATGATGGCAGAGATAATACTTTCTACGATGGCTTTCCGTCGCAAGGACGATGCTTTCTCTTTCATGGAACGACGTATTAACCGTTCGTTTACGATGGTTTCCTTTTCCAACTTTTTGTTCAGTAAGGCGAGTTGTGCCTTCATTTCTTCGAATTCCATATATTTTTCCATTTTCGTGCTGTTTAATCGTTAGACATTTGTTTCAGTTCTTCTTTAATCCGGTAGAGGCGGACGGAAACATTTTTCACCGAGATTCCTACGATGGCGGCTATCTCTTCATAGCTCATGCTTTCCAGCCACAGAAGTACGATGGCACGGTCGAAGGGTTTAAGCCGATGGATGCGGTCGTATAGCATCTTAATCTGCTTGGTGTCGTTGTCCTTGTCGTTGAAGAGGTCGATTCCCATTGACAATGGTACGGTGGCAGAACGTTTCTTTTTTCGTTCCTGCGAGATGCAGGTGTTGAAACTCACCCTCCATATCCAAGTGTCAATCTTACTCTTCCCTTCGAAGGAACTGAATCCTTTCCACAGGTTTATCAATACTTCCTGAAAGAGGTCGTTCACCTCGTCGGAATCCTTGGAGAACATGAAGCACACGGTATAGATGGTGTTCTTATGTTCCCGAACCATTTGCGCAAATGCGGTTTCCATTGTTTTCATCTTTCTTTTCCGAATGTTTTTTACCCGTTAGACGCACGAAGTTTGGAATAACTACAAAGATAATCGAAAATCTATCAAAAAACATAGTAATACTGTCAATTTACTTGTTTGAGTTTTCTTAGAATTCCCTATCTTTGTCCAAACTCATCATTTTTAAATAAAAGATAATACCATGATTAACAGATTTGTGTTGAACGAAGTATCTTACTTCGGACCGGGTGCACGCGAAGTGCTTCCACAAGAAATCAAGCGTTTGGGATTGAACAAGGCATTTGTATGCACCGACAAGGATTTGATTAAGTTCGGTGTGGCCGATAAGGTACTGAAGGTGCTCGAAGCAGCCAATATCCCTTACGAAGTGTTCAGTGAAATCAAACCGAATCCTACTGTAAGCAATGTAAAGGCAGGTGTCGAAGCCTTCGCTCAGTCGGGTGCCGATTTTATTTTGGCCATCGGTGGCGGTTCGT
>CAZFDP010000183.1:0-4319 GCA_964518185.1 uncultured Phocaeicola sp.
ATCGAAACCGCACAGTTCACCCCCGAACAGCCGGAAGCATGGGAAGAAGCATACCGGAAGTATTTGAGCGTTTACCGGGAAGACATTTAAGTCACCTTTGTCATCCTGAGCAATGCGAAGGATCTGATTACCTCCACCATTATGTATACAGATTTTTCGGGCAAAGCCCTCAACAACACGTCTTCACTACGTTCAGAATGACACCAAATAATACGTTCAGAATGACACTAAATAACAAGAACAAATCATCATTAAAAATTATAATATCATGAAAGAAGAATTGATTAAGAAATCGTACGAAATTGCGAAAGAACGTTATGCCGAAATCGGTATCGATACAGACAAAGTGTTGGAACAGTTGCAGGACTTCCACTTGAGTATGCACTGCTGGCAGGCAGACGATGTAAAGGGTTTTGAAGTACAGGCAGGTGCCATGTCGGGCGGTATCCAGTCGACTGGCGACTTCCCCGGTGCAGCCCGCAACATCGACGAACTCCGTGCCGACGTGCTCAAGGCCAAGTCGCTTATCCCGGGTACTCACCGTTTGAACCTCCACGAAATCTATGGTGATTTCAAGGGTAAGGTAGTTGACCGTGACGAAGTGACCGTTGAACATTTCCAATCTTGGATTGACTGGGCCAAGGACAACAACACCTTGCTCGACTTCAATTCATCATCATTCTCTCACCCCAAGAGCGGTAGTCTCTCTTTGTCAAATCCTGACGATGGCATCCGTAACTTCTGGATTGAACACACCAAGCGTTGTCGTGACATTGCCAATGCCATGGGTGAAGCACAGGGCGACCCTTGTATCATGAACCTTTGGGTACACGATGGTTGCAAGGATGTAAGCGTAAACCACGCCCTCTATCGTAACTTGTTGAAGCAATCTCTCGACGAAATCTTCGAAAAGAAACAACCCATGATGAAGGATTGTATCGAAGGTAAGGTATTCGGTATCGGTCTGGAAAGCTTCACTGTAGGTTCACACGACTTCTATACTGCTTATGCAGCCAAGTACGACAAGATTCTGACTATCGACACCGGTCACTATCACCCGACAGAATCACCGGCCGACAAGGTAAGTGCTGTTCTTCCATTCGTCAAGGAATTGATGCTCCACGTATCTCGCCCGGTTCGTTGGGACTCTGACCACGTAACTATCATGGACGATCCTACTCAAGAATTGTTCTTCGAAATCGTTCGTGCCGGTGCTCTTGACCGCGTTCACTACGGTCTCGACTTCTTCGATGGTTCTATCAACCGTATCGGTGCTTACGTTATCGGTTCTCGTTCGGCTCAGAAGTGCATGCTCCGTGCGTTGCTCGAACCGAAGGAACTCATCTCGAAGTACGAACTCGCCGGCGAAGGCTACAAGGTTCTTGCCCTTATCGAAGAACAGAAGGCTATGCCATGGCAAGCTGTTTATGACATGTTCTGCTTGAAGAACAATGTACCAGTAGGCGATGCTTTCATTGCAGAAATCGACAAGTACGTAGCCGAAGTTACATCAAAGAGATAAGAAATTACCGTTCAGAGACTCCAAGCAAGTGTCATTCTGAACGCAGTGAAGACGTGTTGTTGAGGGCTTTGCCCGAAAAATCTGTAAACATACTCGTTTGTGTATACAGATTCTTCGTAATACTCAGAATGACAGTTTGTATTTAGATTCTTGAACATCATTTATGTATTCAATTTTATGGAAATCATTATCGGATTATTAATCATAGCCATCGGTGCATTCTGCCAATCGAGCTGCTATGTGCCCATCAACAAAATCAAATCGTGGAGTTGGGAATCGTATTGGATTATCCAAGGTGTATTCGCTTGGTTGATATTCCCGTTCTTGGGCGCCCTTCTCGCTGTGCCATCCGGACATAGCCTCTGCGAACTCTTCACCAACGGCAGTTCGTTCAACATCTGGATGACCGTTTTCTTTGGTGTGCTTTGGGGAGTAGGCGGACTGACCTTCGGTCTTTCCATGCGCTATTTGGGTGTAGCCCTCGGACAAAGTATTGCCTTGGGTACTTGCGCCGGTTTGGGAACCATCATGGGCCCCGTTCTGCTCAATATCTTCTTCCCCGAACTGAATGCTTTGGAAACCCTGACCTTCGCTGTTATCATGGGTGTTGCCGTTACGTTGCTGGGTATTGCCATCATCGGTATTGCCGGTTCCATGAAGGCCGCTTCGCTCTCCGAAGAAGAAAAGAAGGCAGCCGTAAAGGACTTCAATTTCCCGAAAGGTCTTGCCATTGCACTGCTGGCCGGTTTCATGAGCGGATGCTTTAACGTAGGTCTTGAATTTGGTAAGGAAATCAACTTCGGCGACCTTACACCGGATATGTACAAAACCTTGCCCGCTACCCTATTGGTAACCATGGGTGGTTTTGTAACCAACGCCATCTATTGCTTCTATCAGAACCAGAAGAACAAGACTTGGAGCGACTATAAGAACGGTGCCGTATGGGGCAACAATGCCTTGTTCTGCGCCTTGGCCGGTTTGCTTTGGTACAGCCAGTTCTTCGGTTTGAGCTTGGGTAAAGGCTTCCTCACCGAATCGCCAACTTTGATGACCCTCGCTTTCTGTATCCTCATGGCTTTGAACGTAACCTTCTCCAACGTATGGGGCATCATCCTCAAGGAATGGAAAGGCTGCTCGCAAAAGACCATCACTGTATTGATTATCGGTATCATCATCCTAATAGTCTCTACTTTCATTCCCGAATTATTGAAATAACAAACTAAAAACAACAGTATGAAATCCATATTAGAAAACCGTCCGGCCTTGGCACGCGAAGTGAACAAAGTGGCCGAAGTAGCCGGATACCTCTGGCAAAAAGGCTGGGCCGAACGTAACGGTGGTAACATTACCGTAAACATTACCGAATACATCGACGATGAAATAAAGGCAATGCCGGCCATCAGCGATGTAATGCCTATCGGTGTGACTCTCCCCAACTTAAAAGGCTGCTATTTCTATTGCAAGGGTACCAATATGCGTATGCGCGATTTGGCCCGCTGGCCTATGGACAACGGTTCGGTTATCCGTATCCTCGACGATTGTGCCAGCTACGTTATCATTGCCGACAATCCGGTAAAGCCCACTTCCGAACTTCCTTCACACCTGGGTGTACACAATTACCTGATAGGCAAGGGATCTACCTACAAGGCATCGGTACACACCCACCCCATTGAAATTGTAGCTTTGTCGCACAACAAGAAGTTCATGGAAAAGGATGTAGCCACCAACCTATTGTGGAGTATGATTCCCGAAACCAAGGCCTTCTGTCCTCGTGGTTTGGCCATGGTTCCATACGAACTGCCAAGTTCTGTGGCATTGGGCGAAGCCACCATGCGTGAACTCGACGACTACGATGTAGTATGTTGGGAAAAGCACGGTGTATTTGCCGTTGACAACGATGTTATGGCTGCCTTCGACCAAATCGACGTACTGAACAAGTCGGCCCAAATCTACATTGCCGCCAAGAACATGGGCTTCGAGCCCGATGGCATGAGCCAGGAACAAATGAAGGAAATGACTGTAGCCTTCAATTTGCCGAAATAATCAAGGTTATATATAGCAATAGAAAGTGGATGTATAGAAATATGCATCCACTTTTTTATTTTAAACAAATCGATTCAAATGTACATTTCCACACAGAGCATGGGCTTCGAACCCGATGGTATGAATCAGGGGCAAATAAACATTGCTACCAGCTACAAAAATTAACACGAATGTTTACCTATGCCCATACGCACTATCATTTGCTACTACACGTAGAAAAAATTGCTACTACGCGTAGTAGCAAAATTTTCTACGTGTACCTGTTTTTTAGGGGTAGAGGAAACGACTGTTAATTTTGGCATGTCTTTCAGGCATAAATCAACTATTTCGTTAATATTATTCTCTTCTCTTTTCATTTCTTAAAATATTAATTGGTCAATACTAAATTGTTTCCTTTTGACTTTACATAGGTAACCTGCCTTTTCGCTGCATATCTTATCGTTACGTTAATTTTAGGTTAACGTTTTCACCAGACAATATATAAAATCCGAATAAAAAGACTATTTTTGCAAAAAGAAAGAAAATATAAATCACATAACATTCATCGCCATGAAAAAGAATATCCTGTTCCTCGCATTACTCACCAGTTTCTTACTGCTTGCAGGCTGCATTTGCAACAACAAACAATCTTCTGCTACCAAAGCAAAGACTGCAGCCGAAGCTAAACTCGGAGCGAAGGAAGTGGCACTCATGATAGCTGACCGTATCCTGGCTACCACTACCTACGATTTCAAGAATACCCGTACCGGAGAAA